>NZ_JNGS01000021.1:0-14962 GCF_001039595.1 Bizionia psychrotolerans | reverse complement strand
AAATCTACATTAAAAACACCTGTTTTACTGTAGTTGAACGAGTTTAATGTCCAAGTTCCTTTTAAATCTTTTTCAGAGTCTTTAACAACGTTTGTAGTCCCACAGGACAATACGCTTAAGGTTAAAAGTAATACTATTATATATTTCATAAATTTTAGATTTTAATACTTCAAAAGTACGTTTTAATAAGCCAGTATGTTAATTCAAATGAATAAAAATGGCGTGTTATTGATAGAAATGTTTATTGAATGTTCAGAAAACAAAACTAATTTTTAGGAGTCTAATTGCTATTTTTCTTTTGAAAAAGTATAAAGTCTATAATAGCCTGTTGTCCAATCAAAGCTACCCCAAACATAATTGTCTTGGAATTTAAAAACGGTTTGCTTTTCTATTGTTTTAAAGTTGTGAGAATCGACAAAATCTTGAATTTGGTCGAAACCATTTTTAGGAACAGAACCTTGTACATGATTAAAATCTGAATCAAAAAGACATTGAATTCTAGTAGATTTTGTTTCTGAATACGATTCGAATGCCGAAAATATAGCAGCACCAACTACACCTCCAACTACATATCCAATAATAATCATACTTCCAGAGCTTGAAGGCTCACTAGCACCTAATGTTATAACATACTGGTTGTCCATTTCAAAAGCCGAAATACCAATATTGGAATAGGAAATTTTTCTAATAAATTTAGCCGACTTTTCAACTTCACGAAGTTTGCTGAAATCACCATTTTCAATCATGATAGGTGTATTTTTAAATGAAATATCTTCGCCTTTAGAGATTGTAAATGTTTTGATTAGTTCCGAAGTATCCGCCTTATAAATATCTAGAAACACCTGTTCGCCATTAGCATACGTCGTTAAAATATGGTTTTTAATTATAAAGGAATTGGCAGTTACTAATTTATCATCTTTCTTAAAATGATTGTTTTCAATTTTTTCAAACGAATAGCTTTCCTCGTGGATGTTTATGGCTATTTTATAAGTGAATTTGGTATATAAATTATTGGTTATAATTAACTGGTCATCTTGAAAATAGATTTTCGTAATGGCAGCTGCGGCTTCCAAAGAATTAGGTACACTAACATCTACATATTCAATGGCTCTATTGGTAACATTGTTTTGGTAAATTAATGTGCTTAAGTCGTATGTTAAACCGTTATCGTTTTCAATTTTTTCGTTAGATAAATCGTAGCGTCTTGTCGTGACATGTCCTTCCATATTAAACGTATACAGTTTTAATATTGAGGAAAATCGTTTTAAAGTTAGTAGGTAGAGTTTATCATCTTGACTAATATATTTTAAAATCTTTTCACCTGAAATATCAAGATTTAAATCTTCTGTAATCTGGTATGAGCCGTCATCAAAATTTAACTGAAACATACTAAATTGGGATTCCGATTTATTACTGTAGAATAACCGATAATTATTTCCAACATTGGCATTACCCACTAAAACATCAGATTTTGAAGGTACTTTTTTAATGCTAATATGATTAATACGCTCTTTATTGGCATGGTATAAATAGCTTTCTAATCCTTTTTTAGTCTGAAGTATTAAAGCTAGTGTTTCACTCTTATTATCTGTAATTGAAAAAACCTCCTTTAATTTTTCGTCGGGAAAATCTCTTTCTGTTTCAATTAATGCGAAGTGTTTTTGAGCAGAAACGGAAGATAATCCCATGAAAAAGACTAAAACTAGGCCTAAAAACCTGATTTTTTGACACATAGCATTTTTAAGAAATCGTATTTTTGGGACTAACATATAGTTTCTATATATTCAATAACTTTAAGAAATCTGTAAGCCATTTGTAACCGAAGCATCATCAGGATTTACAAACACTAATTTTCCATCTGGATTTTCCGTCATTAAAATCATGCCTTGACTTTCTACACCTCGTAATTTTCTAGGTGCTAAATTGACTAAAACCGTTACCTTTCTGCCAATAATATCTTCGGGTTTAAAACTTTCGGCAATACCAGAAACAATGGTTCTAACATCAATACCAGTATCCACTTTTAAAACTAAAAGCTTGTTGGCTTTTGGCATTTTTTCAGCTTCTAAAATAGTACCAACACGTAAATCTAATTTTGAGAAATCTTCAAACGTGATGCTTTCTTTTTCTGGATCTACTTTTTTGTTAGCCGCTTCATTCGCTTTTTTACTGGCTTCTAATTTGTCTAATTGTAGTTGAATAGTTTCATCTTCAATTTTGGAAAATAATAATTCACCTGGACCAATTTGGTGCCCAGCTGGAATAAGTGTGTCTTTGGTTGAAATATCGTTCCATGAGTTCTCAACTGTTTTCGAATTGTCATTGTCATTCAGAGCAACGCGAAGAATCTGTTTCAATTTGGCAGACGTAAACGGTAAAAACGGTTCACCTAATGTGGCTAAAGCCGAAGCGATTTGTAAGGCTACAAACATGATCGTTTTGGTTCGTGCTTCATCTGTTTTAATGAGTTTCCAAGGTTCTTCATCAGCTAAATATTTATTACCTAATCGCGCTAAATTCATGAATTCCTGTGATGCTTCACGGAATCTATAGCGTTCTATAGAACTTGAAATAACCGCAGGATAGGCTTTTATGGCTGCTAAAGTTTCTTCGTCTACTTGAGAGAATTCAGATGCCTCTGGAATAAAACCATCATAATACTTGTTGGTTAAAACTACCACACGATTAATAAAGTTCCCGAAAATGGCCACCAATTCGTTGTTATTTCTGGCTTGAAAATCTGCCCATGTAAAATCGTTGTCCTTACTTTCTGGAGCGTTGGCAGTCAGGGCGTAACGCAACACATCCTGCTGATTTGGAAAATCTATTAGATAGTCTGGCAACCAAACAGCCCAATTTTTTGAGGTTGATAATTTCTGACCTTCTAAATTCAAAAATTCGTTAGCAGGAACGTTGTCTGGTAAAATATATGAACCTTCAGCTTTTAGCATGCTTGGGAAAATAATACAATGAAATACAATGTTATCTTTTCCAATAAAGTGTACCAATTTGGTGTCGTCACTTTTCCAATATGGTTCCCAATCTTTACCTACACGTTCTGCCCATTCTTTGGTAGCAGAAATGTAACCAATTGGTGCGTCAAACCAAACGTAAAGGACTTTGCCTTCACCACCTTCAACGGGAACAGGAATTCCCCAATCTAAATCTCTGGTTACAGCTCTTGGACGTAAACCGTCGTCAATCCATGATTTAACTTGACCGTAAACATTGGGTTTCCAATCTTTTTTATGGCCTTTTAAAATCCATTCTTTTAAGAAAGCTTCGTGTTTATCTAATGGTAAAAACCAGTGTTTGGTGGCTTTCATTGTTGGAACATTTCCGGTAATGGCTGATTTCGGGTTAATTAAATCAGTCGCATTTAAACTGCTTCCACATTTCTCGCATTGATCACCATAAGCTTCTTCATTACCACATTTTGGGCAAGTTCCTGTTACAAAACGATCGGCTAAAAACTGATTCGCTTCCTCGTCATATAATTGTTCAGTAACTTCTTCAATAAATTCACCTTTGTCATACAGGGTTTTGAAAAATTCTTGAGCGGTATCATGATGAATTTTTGCTGATGTTCTGGAATAGTTATCAAAGGTAATTCCGAAATCCTCAAATGATTTTTTAATAATCGCATGATATTTGTCAACGATATCTTGAGGTGTTACACCTTCTTTTTTCGCTTTAATGGTAATAGGAACACCATGTTCATCACTACCACAAATAAACGCAACATCATTATTTGTTAAGCGTAAATAACGTGCGTAAATATCAGCAGGTAGGTAAACTCCAGCCAAATGACCAATATGAATAGGACCGTTTGTGTATGGTAAAGCTGCTGTAATGGTATATCGTTTTGGTTGATTCATGGTATTAAAAAACTTATAGTCAGAAGCAGAAGACACATGCACGTCTATCTGCTTTTCATTATTAATTTGAAGTCACAAAAGTACACATTTTAAGGTCGATTTAGAAAAAAAATGTACATTTACAATATGTCGAAAATCTCTATAGTATTAATGTTGTTTTGTAGCGTTTTGTTCTTTGGAACAGGTACCGCAAAACAAACTGATTTGTCAACTCAAAAAACACAAAAATTGATACAACCACCATATTTAAAAGCAGGTGATACGGTTGCTATTGTAGCACCTTCAGGAATTTTAAAAAATCGTCAAGCTGAAGTTCAACGAGCCATAAAATTATTAGAAAGTTGGGGTTTGCATGCTTTGGTTGGTAAACATGTTTTTAGTCAGGATAATCATTTTGCAGGAACCGATGCACAACGTTGTGAGGATTTTCAAAAAGCTATGGATAATCCAACCGTTAGTGCTATTTGGGCAGCAAGAGGTGGTTATGGAACAGTCAGAATTTTAGACAAATTGGATTATGCGAAACTCAAAAAAGATCCGAAATGGTTAATTGGTTATAGCGATATTACGGCTTTGCATAATGATTTTCATAATCATGGTTTTGAAACTATTCATGCTATGATGTGTACCAGTTTAACAGTTGATGAAACGGGATTGGAAGAAACCATCGCTACCTTTAAAAAAGCGCTATTTGGTGAACCACTTTCCTATACTTTGAAAGGTTCCAATTATAATAAAATTGGTAAAGTACATGCGCCTATTGTTGGTGGCAACTTAACCATATTGCATACTATGTTGGGTTCAAAGAGCAGTATAGATACGGCTGGTAAAATTATTTTTATTGAAGAAATTGGCGAATATAAATACCATGTAGATCGTATGTTGCAAAGTTTAAAACGTGCTGGTTATTTTGATAATTGTGCAGGTGTTTTGGTTGGTGATATGACGAAAATGCGAAAAAACACGACCGTTTGGGGAAGTTCTGTCGAGCAATTAATTCTAGATGCCTTATCAGAATATGATTTCCCTATAGCATTTAATATGCCAGCTGGTCATGAGGATGATAATCGCGCCATGTTTTTAGGACAGGATGTGGAGTTGGTTGTTGGTAAAGATCAATCGACTTTACAATTTTCAAAATAGACGTTTCTGGAATTTGAAAAACAACATAGCTCCTAAAAAGTATAAAACTACATCTATAATATCAGCCGTATATCGTGTGGTGATTTGTGGCATAAACCACTCAAAATAAAAGGCAAAGTAGCTTGTTAAAGCCAAAACAACTAGCAACGGAACATACACGTTTTCTGTTTTTTTTAAATGTCTAATAAGTGCTAAACTTAAAATTAAAACTATGGGCATGCATAAAAAATCATTCACATAAAAGTATATCCAATCCGGAAGTGGTATTTGGAACTTTTGAAGAATATAAATGAAGACTGCTATTAATAGGCAGCAAATAAAAACCGGATGTTTTAAAATTTTCATGCCGCAATTGCTGAAATTAGCCAAGCTATGAACATACCTACAGCCATGAATCCCATCCAAATGGAATGAATAACTTTGGCAAATATCCGTACGACTAGAAACCGATGACTTTTATACTTCTGGTAAAAGGAAGGCGATTTCTCTTTTTGAATTTGCTCACGTACCTTGCGGTCTTTTTCGTCTTGAGCAAACGCTAGTTCACGTCTTTTTTTTATGCGATAAAAGTGTGCCGCAATTCGTGCAATAATCTTCATTTTTATTATAAATACCACAATTTGGGCATTTAATTTGACTAGCCATACTGCATTTTTATAGTAAACACAAAGGTACGACTAAAAGTTAAATTTATAATTTTTGAGGGTTGTTTCTACATGTCCATTAATTCAGTAATCTGACAACCTTGAAGAACTTTCACAGTCATTTCGCCATCTTTATGATTAATAGTATATCCAATTTTTTCTAAAGAACAACGCGGTTCAATAGTGAATTTTATAAGCCCAGAAACTTCAAAATCGGAATTCGTATTAATTACAAGCGGTTGTCTATAGGTTGTGTTTTCGCGAACCCAATTTACTGGGCCATCTACAAAAGGATGTGGATCAATTTCTTCAACAGAGCGTGGTATTTCTACAATGGGCTCAACCATTTTAACATGATTACTTTTCTGTAATTTAGAACTAAATCTGCCTTTGTATGCTACTGTAGAATGTGGCGACACAAAATACGAATCGTTTTTCAAAATGATTTCGGTTACTAATTCATAGTTGTTATTTTCTGTTTTTTCGATAGTAATTTCTAAATCATAAGGATCTGAAATAAATAATGGATTTCCATTAAATTCTTTAATTTTCACCGCTTCAGTTTCTGTTTTTAAAGCAACATCTTGAGTAGTTTCAGATTCAATGGTTTTTGTTTGACTACAGCCTGTGCTTAAAAAAATAAGACTACAAATAATTGATTTATACATAATTGCTCGTTTTTGATTAGGAAGTAAAACTAGGCTAAAGGTTTTCAAAAAGTGTCAAAAGAATGTAAAAGAAGTGTGAATGACTGTAAAATGTCATTAAAATTTTAGTTATTTACCTTGTTATGACAAAAAGAACTCTTTTTAAAATTGGCGGCTTAATTTTAGTCTTGCTTTCTGTTGGGATATTGACATTAAAAAGTGATGAAACGGACTTGTTTTCTGAACGCGTTAAGGTTTCCTTACGCGAAGTTGGTAACCAATTATTACTGATTAATCAAGATTCCACATCATTGGTTCAACCCGTAAAAGCTTTAAAAAAGAATAGATTTCAATTAACGTTTGAAAAGCCTTTGTCATTTGAGCCAAGTCAGTTGGTTTCAACAATTGATGAAGCCTTTAAACAAGCTGAACTTCCTAGTAATTATTTAGTAGAAACCATTTCTTGTGATGCACAAGAAGTGGCTTATAGTTTTCAAATTTTAAACACGATTGAAAATAGTATTGTACCTTGTAGTGGTCGTTATTTACCAGAAAGTTGCTACACTATTCAGGTTATTTTTACCGATTTACCTGCTAATAATTTTGGTGTAAAAGCTGGTTTCTATGGCTTGCTTTTTGGAGGGTTAGGATTGTTGTTTTTTGGGTTTTATAAAAGGAAATTAGAACCAGTTTCAGCAATGGAAGCAGGTGATTATTCCGAAATTGGAAGTTTTCACTTTTATCCTGAACAGAATAAATTAGTGAAACAATCCGAAGAAATTAGTCTCTCTAAAAAGGAATGTGAGTTGTTAGAAATATTTGTAGCTAATCCAAACCAAATTATAAAACGTGATGAGCTCACCAAAAAAGTATGGGAAGATCATGGCGTATTTGTTGGTAGAAGTTTAGATACTTATATTTCTAAATTGCGTAAAAAACTGCAAGATGATGCTTCTATTAAAATCACCAATGTGCATGGTGTTGGTTATAAGTTGGAACTTACGGAACGTTAAATTCATTATCTTGTAGTTGTTAAACAAAAAGATTTCCACTTTCGTGGGAAGTGAACATGGCACAACACAATGAATTTGGCGAATTAGGCGAACAAATGGCAGCAGAATACTTGCAAGCCAAAGGCTATCAGATTCTAGAACGTAATTATTTTTATCAAAAAGCGGAAGTTGATATTATTGCTACCTATAAAAACGAGTTGATTTGCGTAGAGGTCAAAGCAAGAAACTCCGATTTTTTTGGTGATCCACAAGACTTTGTTACGTCCAGTAAAATAAAATTACTCGTGAAAGTAATGGATGCCTATATTACCGAAAACGATATTGATTTGGGATGTCGGTTTGATATTGTTGCCGTTTTAAAAAATAAAACGACCGAAACGATTACGCATTATGAAAATGCGTTTTATCATTTTTAATTTTTTTTGTAGACACTTTATGAAAAATAATAGTGAAATTAAAAACTGGAAAGATTATTTAGAAATGAAATTTTCTGACCAAACAATTTATACGATTAACGATGCAACAGATGTATTGTCAAATGGAACATATTCGATAACTGCAAAGGGAAGTGAAACAGAGATTTGTTTTATTTGGCCAGATGAAGATTGGTTAACAATTGATGATATTCAATTTTATGATACTAAAGTCAGAAGCTGGTCAGGAGAATTATTAGGCGGAAACGGACCGAAAAAAGGCAGGTTTAATCAAAAAAATATTGAATATGTAAATCTTGTTCTTGAAACGCCTATAAAAAAAGGATGGACAAGTACGGATTATTTCTTTTTTGGTAAAATCTTTAAGTCAGTTACCAAAGAAGGAATCAATCCAGATGCTGGTTTAGTGATATTTACAGATTATAATCTTGGATGTTTTGGAATCATTCTATTTCCTATTTCATTACTTATTGATTTTGGCGTGTCAACAGGTTTAATAGGAAAGAAAAAAATTAGTATTGTAAAACCAATGATTCAATAAAAAAAAATAGAATCAAAAGCTATTATAAACTGTTTTACTCATTAAAATAAGTCTCTAAATCTTCCACATGTTCAGGTTTTGCCAACATATTTTTATCAGCATCTAAAACAAAATACGACGGTGTGGCCGAAACACCATAAATATCAATAAGTGGACTATCCCATTTTTTTAAATCGTAAGTGTGAATAAAATCTGGAAATTCAGGAATGATTTTGTTCCAACTTCTAATGCTGTCTTCCAAACCATAAGCTAAAACTGTTACTTCTGGATGTTGTTTCATTATCATATGCACTTTTGGAAGTTCTTCCAAACAATGGCTACAACCACTACTCCAAAAAATAAGTAATGTTTTTTTAGAGATGTTGAAATCGTATAAATTGGTTTTTGTAGGTTTGTTGTTTTCTAAATAGGTAAACTCGAAATTTGCTGCTTTTTTACCGACAGCCGATTTGTTGTAATCTTCAAGAACTTCTATTAAATTGGTTTTATTGCGCATTTTTGCGAGTGGTAATAAATAGGTGTCACTGATATAATTAGCAACTTCGGGTTGTTGCTGTTTTAGCATACTTTGCCAAAGATTTTCTAATATTAAAATTGCTGCTTCTTGATTGCTGCCAATTGCCGCTACAACATCATCAACAGCTTGGTTGTAATAGCTAGTTTCTTCTGGCATAGCAAATACATAGGCATTAACACGTTCGCTTAAAAAATCAGAGCTTTGTAACAGCGGATTGCTGAAATCCATATAATCGAAATAGTGTTTTTTAAGATTTCCGGAATAGGTATTAACATCTTCATAGTTTTCAGGAATATACGTTCTATTCGATTTTACAAATGGCGAAATCATCATATCAGAAGCGGTTTCTTCAAACCGGTTTTGTGTGTTTTTCAAGGTTTCAAAAATGGCTGTAATTTCGGACATATCACTTTTTCCCGTCATGTAGTACTTACTTATTAAACCGTTGATTTTTGAAATGCTATCCGTATAATTTTGCCATAATTTATTTTCTTCAGAAGCGGTAAATTGAAGTCCTTTATCTAAATCGAAGGTTAAGGAGATAGATTCTTTTCCATTGTAAAACACATCAAAGTTGTTTTCTTCAACAGGTGTTGCGTACACAATTTTATAGATGCCAATTTTAGTATCTGCTTTCAATTCCACAGTCCAACTACCATCTTCATTGGTTTTGGCTTGTTCTACATAGTTTGTTCCTGAAGGTGTTACATAATAGAGTAGCACAAAACTAAACGATTCCGCTGGCGAAAACATACCTTGAATGCTATGTTGTGCAAAAGTTATAATGGGTAATAATAGACAGAGAAGAAGCAGTTTTTTCATAGTAATACGTTTCAAGAATATGCACAAGACTTATGCCATGTGGTAATTAGTCTTTAATTATTATAGGTTGTAAAGCTTTTAAAGCTTGGTCTACACTTTTAATATTTTCAAATGTTAATAATAAACGCAGCCCATTTCGGGTTTGTTTTTCTTTCATTTTACAAGCTTGCGGATGGGATTGCACAAACTGTAAAACACGTGTGAAATTTGAACTTTGGTAAAAACCACTTTTCTGATCAGTAATAAAATACCCAATGAGTTTGTTTTGTTTCATCACCACTTTTTCGAGTCCCATTTTGGTAGCTGTCCACTTAATACGAACACTATTCATTAAATCCACCACTTGTGCTGGTAACTCTCCAAAACGATCACGAATTTCGGTTTCAAATTTTTCGAGTTCGGCTTCCGTTTTAATGTCGTTCAATTTAGTATATAACTTAAACGTTCGGCAATATTGTTCACGTAATCATCTGGAAATAACAATTCAAAATCGCTATCTATCGTGATGTCTTTTACGTAGTCTTTTTCTTTGCCATCATCTTCATATAAATCCTTAAACTCAGTTTCTTTCAGTTCATCAATGGCTTCATTTAGAATTTTCTGATAGGTATCAAAACCAATATCATTGATAAAACCACTTTGTTCACCACCTAATAAATCACCTGCACCACGAATTTCTAAATCTTTCATGGCAATATTAAAACCACTTCCTAATTCACTGAATTGTTCTAAAGCGGTAATTCGTTTTCTGGCATCTTCCGTCATGGCAGAATATTCTGGTGTGATAAAATAACAAAAAGCCTTTTTATTGCTTCGTCCTACACGTCCGCGCATTTGGTGTAAATCACTTAAACCAAAATTATTCGCATTATTAATAAAAATGGTATTCGCATTTGGAACATCTAAACCACTTTCTACAATGGTGGTACTGACTAAAACATCAAATTCACCATTGATAAAGGCCAACATGAGTTGTTCCAATTTTTTGCCTTCCATTTGTCCGTGGCCAATACCAATTTTAGCGTCTGGAACCAGACGTTGAATCATGCCAGCGACTTCCTTGATGTTTTCAATGCGGTTATGAATAAAAAAGATTTGTCCACCACGTTGAATTTCATAGGTTACAGCATCGCGAATGCTTTCTTCCGTAAACCGAATTACATGACTTTCTATAGGATGTCTATTGGGAGGAGGCGTTGTAATAACCGATAAATCACGAGCAGCCATCAAGCTAAATTGTAGAGTTCGTGGAATTGGTGTGGCTGTCAACGTCAGCACATCCACATTGTCTTTTAAGGTTTTTAATTTCTCTTTTACGGCAACACCAAACTTTTGTTCCTCATCCACAATCAGTAAACCTAAATCTTTAAACTTGACGTTTTTGTTAACTAGCTGATGTGTACCAATAATAATATCGACTGCTCCAGATTCAAGGTTGGCTAAAGTTTCACGTTTCTCTTTAGCTGTTCTAAAACGGTTGAGATAATCTACCGTGACTGGAAAATCTTTTAAGCGTTCTTTAAACGTTCTGGAATGTTGGTAAGCCAAAATAGTTGTTGGCACTAAAACAGCAACTTGCTTTCCGTTATCAACCGCTTTAAAAGCTGCACGAATAGCGACTTCCGTTTTACCAAAACCAACGTCGCCACAAACGAGTCTGTCCATAGGACGTTCACTTTCCATATCCATTTTTACGTCAGCCGTTGCTGTACTTTGGTCTGGCGTGTCCTCATAAATAAAAGAGGCTTCCAGCTCATGTTGCATGTGGCTGTCAGGATGGTATTGATGGCCTTTTTCTAATTTTCGCTTCGCATAAACTTGAATTAAATTAAAGGCAATTTCTTTAACGCGCGATTTGGTTTTTGCTTTAAGCGTTTTCCAAGCTTTACTTCCTAATTTATAAACTTTAGGAGGTTTGCCATCTTTTCCGTTAAACTTGGTAATTTTATGAAGCGAATGAATGCTTAAATACAAGATATCGCGTTCGCCATAAATTAATTTAATGGCTTCTTGCTTGTTGCCTTCAACATCTATTTTTTGAAGACCTCCAAAGCGACCAATTCCATGATCAATATGCGTAACATAATCGCCAATATCTAAATTGGTTAGTTCTTTTAAGGTAATAGCCTGTTTTTTGGCGTAGCCATTTTTTAAATGAAATTTATGATAGCGCTCAAATATTTGATGATCTGTATAACAGGTTATTTTATTTTCGTGGTCTACAAAACCTTGATATAAGGACAATACTATGGTTTTATAGTGAACGGTTGCTTCAGCATCATCAAAAATATCATGAAAACGCTTCGCTTGCTGTTCACTCACGCAAGCAATATAATTGGTGTAACCTTTGTTGTGATGCAAGTTTAAATCGTCAATTAATAAATTGAATTGCTTGTTAAACGAAGGTTGAGGTGTGGTGTTGAAGTTGATTACAGATTCTTCGCTTTTAGCTGATAGTGAGAAAATAGCTTTACTTCCAAATTCCACTAAATTAAAATCTAATAACTGCTTTTTTAAAAGCGACGCATTACAGAATAATTCTTCTGGTTCGGCATGTTTGAGTTCAGAAGATAAATTTTTAAAAGCGTCTTCTGCTTTATTGTAAAAATCGTCAATCCTATCGAAAACTAATTCGGCATTTTTTGTGAAAATGACGGTTTTTTGAGCGATGTATTTTAGAAAACTCTGTCGGCTTTCATCTAAAAATTTATTGGCAACATTAGGGATGATGCTAATTTTTTTGATTTGATCGGTTGACAGTTGGGTTTCCACATCAAAAGTCCGAATGCTATCAACATCATCACCAAAAAATTCAATTCTGTACGGTTCATCATGTGAAAATGAAAACACATCTACAATTCCACCACGAACCGAGAATTCACCTGGTTCTGTAACAAAATCAACACGTTTAAACTTATATTCGAAAAGGACTTCGTTAACAAAATCGATTGATAAATTATCATTCACCGAAATTTTAAGTGTATTCTTTTCTAGCTCTCTTCGCGTGACTACTTTTTCAAAAAGCGCATCTGGATAGGTGATAATTATGGCTGGTTTTTTGCGCGAGTTAATGCGGTTTAAAACCTCGGAACGTAGTAAAACATTCGCATTATCGGTTTCTTCAATCTGATACGGTCTTCTGTAACTGCCTGGATAAAAAAGCACATCTTTATCATTCAGCATAGCTTCCAAATCGTTCAGGTAGAAAGCTGCTTCTTCTTTATCGTTAAAAACAAGTAAAAAGGGTTTGTCTGCTTGTTTAAAAGTTTCACTAATGACGAATGAAAAAGCAGAGCCAACAAGGCCTTTTAAATGTGAGCGAGACTTGCCTAAAGCGGAGTCGAAATGGTCGTTTTGGGCAATAGCCGTTTGCAGATTTTGCGTTTGCAAAGCCTGTGCATATGTTTGCGTGAGGATAGATTTACTCAAAAGCAAGTGTATTTTGTGCAAATATACTAATTCAAGGTTTATTCATCTTTATTTTATTTCAGGTAAAATGGTTTTTTTGATGATGCTCAACGCTTGAGTTTTATGAGTGAAAAGGGTTTTAAAATTGCTCCTTCAAAAAAGAAAAATTTATGTTTTAAAGAGTGGTAACTTTATTTATATTTGCAGTCCCGAAACATCGGGAATTAAAACAAAAAAGATATGTCATTTTCAGATTTATTTGATAGCGGATTTAAAAAACGTAACGAAGATCATTTTGCTTCTATTGTTAGAGTAGCCATGGATGATGGTATTATTACCGACGAGGAAAAAGCGTTTTTGGACCGATTAGCAAGAAATTTAGATATCAGCGAAGCCGATTATAAAACGATTTTGAAAGATTACCAGTCGCATCCTATTAATCCTCCAACTTCTTATGATAGGCGTTTAGAGCGTTTGTTTGATTTAGCGCGTATGGTTTTTGTAGATCATATTAAAGGTGATCACGAAGAGTTTGTTTTGCGTAAAATAGCTATTGGACTTGGGTTTTCACCTGAAAATGTTAAGTATATTACTGAAAAAGCTTTAACGCTTGTAAGTGATGGTGTAGATTTAGACACGTTTATTGAAGAAATGAAAAATATGAATCGTTAAGATTTATATTCCAAATATATATGAAAGCCACTTTTTAAGTGGCTTTTTTTATTCGGCTAAACGCATAAATTCTTCCGCTTTTTCTACCATATTTTTGCTGCCACAAATAAAAGGCACGCGTTGGTGGAGTTCCGTAGGTTCAATATCTAAAATACGCTTAAAACCATCGCTGGCTTTTCCTTTCGCTTGTTCTGCTAAAAGTGCCATAGGATTACATTCATATAATAAACGTAATTTTCCGTTAGAGGTTTTAGAACTTTTTGGGTATAAATAAATACCACCTTTTATCATGTTTCTATGAAAGTCAGATACCAAAGAACCAATGTATCTTGATGTATACGGTCTGTCACCTTCTTCCATTTGGCAATATTTAATATAATTTTTTATGCCTTGAGGAAAGTGGATGTAATTTCCTTCGTTTACGGAATATATTTTGCCGTCTACAGGAAAAGTCATGTTTGGATGTGATAAGTAAAATGTACCAATTGCAGGATTTAAAGTAAACCCATTAACACCAGCTCCAGTTGTATAAACCAACATAGTAGATGTACCATAAACTACGTAACCAGCAGCCACTTGCTGATTGCCTTTTTGTAAAAAATCTTCCAATTGAACAGGTGTGCCAACAGGCGTAACGCGTCTATAAACCGAAAAAATAGTTCCTACAGACACATTTACATCAATATTAGATGAACCATCCAACGGATCAATTAAAACGACATACTTATTGTTGTTGTTTTCATCTTGACTGTTTATGGTGATAAAATCATCTTCTTCTTCACTAGCAATTCCACAAACAATGTTTCTATTTGTTAAGGTTTGAATAAACTTATCATTAGCATAAACGTCCAGTTTTTGTTGGTCTTCTCCTTGAATATTGGTTTCACCAACAGCACCAATAATATCAACCAAACCAGCTTTATTCACTTCATGATTTACGACTTTGGCCGCTAAACGTATAGAATTGATCAATCGAGATAACTCACCAGAAGTGTATTTAAATGACGATTGATTTTCAATTATAAATTCACCGAGGGTTTGGTTTTTTCTGGACATGAAAGTGTATCTATGGTTTGTGCAAATATCGTATTTTTTAGGAAACTATAACGTTTTCATCAAATTTATATGTGGCTAAATACCCAAGTTTAAACTATATTTACGCCAAAATAGAGGTATGGGTATTTCAGTTAGAGAGGCTAAAAAATCTGACATGGAATCGGTTTTAAATTTGATAAACGAAATT
>NZ_JNGS01000020.1:0-24570 GCF_001039595.1 Bizionia psychrotolerans | reverse complement strand
GCAAGTGTACCTAGACTATTTAGATCAGATAGATCCGTTAAAACAATATTTCTATAAATCAGATATTGAAGAATTTTCGAAGTATAAAACAGAGTTAGATGATCAACTGAAAGCTTATGATATTTCATTTTTCAGCCTAACACACGAGCGATTAATCAAACGTATTGATGAAGCAAAAGTGATTTATCGCGATATTTTAAAGGAACCTTTTGATTATACTAAAAATGAGACGTACAATGCCGATTATGAGTCTATTGGTTATGTGAAGAATAAAAAGGAATTAACCGATCGTTGGAGACAACGTTTAAAATACAGTAATTTATCAAATTATGATGATTTAATGTATGAGCAGAAAAATTTAGAAAAAACGAATGCACTTGCAGATTCTTTAAAAACGGATCGCATTGCCAAAAAATCGCCTAAAGAAATTGAAAAGGAAGCGCGCGAATCTACCCTAAAAACCATCGACATTTATTACAATGATTATATAGATGATTTGGGTCGTGATGATTGGTTTGTCATGTATATTAATGCCATTGCACAGGAATTTGATCCGCATACTACTTATTTTGCACCTCAAGATAAGGAAGCCTTTAATCAAGATATGGCTGGAAAATTGGAAGGTATTGGAGCACGTTTGCAAAAGCGAAATGATAATACTAAAATTCTGGAATTAATTTCAGGAGGTCCAGCTTGGAGAGGAAAAGAATTGGAAGTTGGCGATGTGATCATGAAAGTACGTCAGGAGCATGAAAGAGAGCCTATAACTATAACTGGTATGCGTATTGATGATGCTATTAAATTAATAAAAGGACCAAAAGGAACTAATGTGTATTTGACGGTTAAAAAGGTTGACGGAACATCCAAAGTGATTAAAATTACGCGTGATGTTGTTGAAATTGAAGAAACACATGCCAAGTCAGCTTTTGTAAAAAAAGACGGTAAGAATTTTGGTGTCATTAATCTTCCGAAGTTTTATGCCGATTTTGATGATTATCAAAAATTGAATGCAGCTACTGATGTTAAAAACGAAATTATTCGTTTGAAAGAACAAGGTATGGAAGGTTTGGTTTTAGACTTACGAAATAATGGAGGAGGCTCCTTACAAACGGTTGTTGAAATGGCAGGATTGTTTATTGAAGATGGTCCAATTGTTCAAGTTCGGTCAACAGAAGATCCAAAAGAAGTTTTAAATGATACTGATAAATCGATTGTTTGGGATGGTCCACTTGTGATTTTAGTGAATGAATTTTCAGCATCTGCTTCCGAGATTATGGCTGCAGCTATGCAAGATTATAAGCGTGCTATTATTATTGGTAGTAAGCAGACCTATGGAAAAGGAACCGTTCAATCTTTTTACGATTTAAACCGTATGGTTAAAAATAATCAAGAAGGTGATTTAGGTGCATTAAAGGTAACCAGACAAAAATATTATAGAATTAATGGTGGATCGGTGCAATTGGAAGGTGTGAAAAGTGATGTGATTGTTCCAGACCGTTTTAGTTTTATTGATATTGGCGAAAAGGATCAAAGAAACCCATTATCTTGGGATGAAATAGATGCCGCAGATTATAATTTATGGGAAGGGTATTTTGATTATGACTCCACAATTAAAAAGAGTAATAATCGTATGAAAGACAACGAACAACTCAAATTGATATCTGAAAATGCGCAATGGGTTCGTGCACGTATGGATGAAAAAGTATATCCTTTAAACTATGCCGACTATAAAGCGCAATTAGATGCTAATGAAGCAGAATCTAAAACGTTCGATAAAATAGGCGAATACAAAACTAATTTAACCTACGAATCTTTGCCTTACGAGCAAAAATTGTTTGAGCAGGATACCGTTTTAAAAGATAAGCGCGAACGCTGGCACGAAAGTTTAAGCAAGGATGTTTATGTTGAAGAAGCATTACATGTTTTAGAAGATTTGAAAACATCATACGCTATCAAAAAAGTAGCGACAGTTAAGGACTAAAAAATTCATGAGTCAACAATCTAACTCATTAAGTCAATTAGCGCTCCAGAAATTCAAAAAGGATTTCTGGGGCGTTTTTAGTTTTGGTTTTATTGTTTTTGTTGGTCTCATTTCCATTTTCGCATACCTTATTGCTCCTGATAATTCGGAATATGCTAACCAAATGCATTTATCTATTCACTCTAAAAAACCAGGATTTACGGTGGGTATGTTGACGATTCCACAAACTATTGAAAGTGAGCAGTCGGTTTTTTCGAATATACTTTTTGGTAAGAAAATTCAAGATACTGAAATCCCAATTACGGCATATACTGTTGAGAATAATACACTAACCTACACGGAATATGCATCAGATGGTTTGGAAGGCATGATTAAATCAATCGACATGAATGGTTTAAGTGAATCCGAATTCATTTCGAATAAAACCTTTCTCTTTGGAACCGATAAATATGGTCGCGATTTATTAAGTAGAATCCTAGTTGGTGCTAGAATATCATTCTTTATTGGCTTTATAGCTGTTTTTATATCTTTAGTAATTGGTATTTTTATGGGTAGCGTAGCTGGTTATTTTGGTGGTCGTGTGGATGCCATTATTATGTGGTTTATAAATGTGTCGTGGTCCATTCCAACCTTGTTATTGGTAATCGCTATTACGTTAGCTTTAGGAAAAGGCTTTTGGCAAGTGTTTATTGCAGTCGGTTTAACCATGTGGGTTGAGGTGGCACGTGTGGTTCGTGGTCAAGTAATGGGAGTTAAAGAAATGCAATATGTAACAGCAGCTCGTGCTTTAGGATTTAATGATTTTCGGATTATCACGAAACATATTTTACCGAATATTATGGCGCCCGTTATTGTTATTTCGGCAGCAAACTTTGCAGCTGCTATTCTTATTGAAAGTGGATTAAGCTTTTTAGGTGTTGGTGCGCAACCACCCATGGCAAGTTGGGGAGCTATGATCAAAGATCATTACAATTACATTATTCTTGGTAAGCCATATTTAGCTTTGATTCCAGGTTTGTGCATTATGAGTTTGGTTATGGCTTTTATGCTAATGGGAAATGCACTTCGTGATGCTTTAGATGTGAAGTCTTAAGCAAACTTAATGGTCTTCATTAAAAAACCGCACCCAGATTTCATTATTTAACAATTCAGCAATCATATCAGCACGATATTCCCCATTTCTAATGACTACTTGACCATTTGACTTTATTAAGGCAAACGAACCACATAAGGTTGGAGATTTGAAAAGTTTATTTCGAAAGTAGTTTTCGTTGTCCATAAAAAAATATTCATTTCTTTTACGTGGATTATTTTTTAAAGTCATGCCAGCTTCAAATAGAACTATATAGGTTATATTTTTCCGTTCTATATCTTCACGGTAGGTATCTAAATAAAATTTTCGGTCTGCTATTTCAACTTTTGTCCACTTATTATCCCAATCTGATGTGCATAAATCGTCTTTATACATGTATTCAATAAGAATGGTATTGCTGTCTGGAATCTTCCTGTTTATGAGCATTTCCATCTGTGTTTTTAATTCTTGATAGTTGAAAACACCTTTTAGAAATAAATCTTGTTTTAACGTGTGATACGTGGTGCCTTTTTCATCAACATTGAGCCACGTGCTGTATGCCAAATCTTTGTTGCCCCATTTTTTACGATAGTCTTCTTTGTTTAAGGTATTGCCATTTTCATCTGTGTAAATATTTTCTTGAGCGCTTGTGCTTTGCAACATAAAATGAATAAGTAGAATGCTAAATAGGGCTTTCATAAATGGTTGATTTTAATTATTCGCTTGCTTTAAAAAAGATGGACCAATTGTCGTGCTCTAAAAATTGAAGCATCATTTCTGGATCATATTCGCCATTTCTGGTTATGGATTGACCATTAGATTTAATTATTGCATAAGAACCACAAAGCGCAGGCATGGTGAAAAATTGTTTTCTAAAATAGTTACCCTGATCTGTGAAGCAATATTCATTTTCATTATCAGGTTTGTTTTTTAGAATGATACCTTCTTCAAATAAGGCAATGTATGTAATATGGTCTTCTTTCAATTTTGGAAGTAGGGGCTTTCTATAGTCTTTTAAACGATGCAGTTCAGATCGTGTCCATTTATTATCCCATTGTGGCGCGCACAAGTCATCTTTGTAGAAATACTTTATTAGAAGGATATCATTTATTGGAACCTTACGATTGATTACGGTTTCTAATTGGGCTTTAATTTCATTATAATTAAAAACACCTTGTTGAAATCTATCGCTAATGGAATGATGTTTTATGTCATTTTCGTCAACATATTGCCAGGAGCTTAATAGCAGATCTTTATTTTGTCGCTTATTATTATAGGCTTCACTAGTTATTTCTTGACCGTTTTGATCATGATAGATGACTTCTTGAGCAATTGAAGTTTGAAGAAAAAGTAAAATTAGTATGAAACTAAAGTAGGTTTTCATTCCTCCATATTTTCATTCACTTCATGGATGTAATTCAATACATCATCTTTACCAATATCTTTAGATGATGAGGTAATAAAATAGTTTGGCATTTGTTCCCAAGTTTCTAACATAATAGCACTATAATCTGCTACGTGATTCAGGATAGCTTGCGGTTTTAATTTATCAGCTTTGGTGAAAATAATGGAGAAAGGAATGCCGTTTTCGCCCATCCAAGCCATAAATTCTAAATCTATAGGTTGTGGTTTATGCCGAATATCTACCAAAACAAAAGCGGAAACTAATTGCTCACGTTGGGTGAAATAATCCGTTATAAATTTTTGAAATGTCTTTTTGGAACTTTTGGAAACTCGTGCATATCCATATCCTGGTAAATCTACTAAATACCACGTTTTATTAATTAAAAAATGGTTAATAAGTTGTGTTTTTCCTGGTCTTCCTGACGTTTTGGCTAAACTTTTTCTGCTGGTAAGCATGTTTATTAATGACGATTTTCCAACATTACTTCGTCCAATAAATGCATATTCAGGAACCAAGTTTTTGGGACATTTAGCAACATCAGAATTGCTCATTACAAATTCTGCCGATTTAATTTCCATAGCTTTTTCCTAGGATTGTGGGTTTTTAAGAGTTACTGTTTATAATCCGCGTTTCGTTAACCAACCATTTAGTATGGTATTAAATTCATCTGGATGTTCCATCATAGCAGCATGCCCACATTTATCTATCCAAAACAATTCAGAATCTGGTAAAAGTTCATCAAATTCTACAGCTACTTCTGGAGGCGTAACCGTATCATTTTTACCCCAAATAATGCAGGTTGGTGTCGTCATTTTTGGTAAATCTTTAGCCATGTTATGACGAATGGCACTTTTAGCAATAGCTAAAGTTTTTATTAACTTGTTTCTGTCATTTACGGTTTCATAAACTTCATCTACAATGTCTTTAGTAGCGACTTCAGGATCGTAAAAAACATCTTGTGCTTTTTTCTTAATCACTTCGTAATCACTTCGTTTGGTGTAACCACCACCCATAGCACTCTCATAAAGTCCAGAACTTCCAGTAATAATAAGGCCTTTTATTTTCTTTGGGTATAATTTTGTGTGGTATAAACCAATATGTCCACCTAATGAGTTTCCTAATAGGATAACATCATTTAACTCTTTGAATTCAATAAAATCATGCAAGTATTTCGCAAAACTTTTGACATTGGTCTTTAAAAGCGACATGGTATAAATCGGTAATTCAGGAATAATTACGCGATATCCTTTCTGGCTGAAATAACTAGTTACGGAATCAAAGTTACTCAATCCACCCATTAAACCGTGTAAAACAATGATGGGTGTGCCTTCTCCTACTTCTATGTAACTATAGCTTTTTTCTTTTTTTAACCTGTGCGCCATTAATTGATTCGTCTTTTCTTTAAACACAAATATAGACAAATCATTGATAATATATCCATATTTCTTAAAAGCTCCAAGGCTGACTTCTATTCAAGATATTAACAATTTGATTCTTTTAAAATTCCACTTCACATAAATTCCTGATTGGTAGTTGTTAAGGGTCTTGTTTGGATAGTTATTCTATTTATAAACAACCGATAATCGAAAAATTATCAACAAAGTGGTAGAAAGTGGTAAAAGGTGGTAAAATTTTCAATATATTTGAAACTTAAACCCAAGAATCGATACAAAACGCTTTGAGCTCATTAATAGGAACATACGAATGTAAAGTAGACGCAAAAGGACGACTCATGTTGCCTGCCGCGTTGAAAAAACAGTTGGCTCCAGCGCTTCAAAATGGCTTTGTTTTAAAACGTGCTGTTTTTCAGCCATGTTTAGAATTATATCCAATGGCGGAATGGGAAGCGTTAATGCAGAAGGTAAATAAGCTGAATCGATTCAAGAAAAAGAACAATGATTTTATTCGTCGCTTTACTGCTGGTGTGAAAATTATTGAGGTTGATGCTACTGGACGTTTGCTGATTCCTAAAGATTTGGTGGCATTCGCAGATATTTCCAAAGAAATTGTTATGTCGTCCGCCATCAACATTGTCGAAATTTGGGATAAAGATAAATACGAGCAAGCTATTGATGATGCCACAGGTGATTTTGCGGATTTAGCTGAAGAAGTAATGGGACAAGACGATGACGATCATGGAATATCATAACCCAGTTTTACTTAAAGAAACCGTAAATGGTTTAAATATAAAAGAAGACGGAATTTACGTAGACGTCACCTTTGGAGGTGGTGGTCATAGTAAAGAAATACTCAAGCGTCTAGGAGAAAATGGGAAACTTTTTGCTTTCGATCAAGATCCTGATGCATTGGGAAATACCATTGATGACGAGCGTTTCACCTTAATTCATGAAAATTTCCAGTTTATGAAACGTTTTTTGCGCTTCTATGGCGTGAAAGAAGTGGATGGCATTTTAGCTGATTTTGGTGTGTCGTCACATCAATTTGATGTGGCGGAACGTGGTTTTTCAACCCGATTTGAAGCGGATTTAGATATGCGCATGAATCAGAAAAGTGACTTATCTGCTTACAATGTGGTGAATGATTATGATGAAGAACAAATTAGCCAAGTGCTTTGGCAATATGGCGAATTACGTCAAGCAAATGCTATGGCTCGTGTTATCGTTGAGCAACGGAAAATAGAACCTATAAAAACAAGCGATCAATTAAAGGAGGCTTTGAAGTCATTTTTGCAGCATAAAAAGGAAAACAAAGTATTGGCTCAAATATATCAAGCCATTCGGATTGAAGTGAATCAGGAAATAGAAGTGCTGAAATCTTTTCTATTACAAGCACCAGAAACTTTGGTTGAAGGTGGCAGATTAAGCGTGATATCCTATCATTCTTTAGAGGATAGATTGGTAAAGCGTTTTATAAGAAATGGTCTTTTTGAAGGCGAACCGGAACGCGATATGTATGGCAATTTTGAAGTGCCTATGAAAAAAGTTGGTGGTTTAATTGTGCCTTCGCGAGAAGAAATAAAAGCAAATAATCGCGCTAGAAGTGCCAAGCTTCGCATAGCGGAAAAACTATAATTCCTGTTTGAATAAGGAATCAGATGAAAAAAGGATTTTATAACATACTAAAGGGAACGTTTCTGATAAACGAAGATGCGCCAAAAAGTTGGCGGATGATTTTGTTTGTTTCCGTTTTAGCCATTGTTATGATAGCCAGTTCACATAGTGCAGATAAAAAAGTACATCAAATAGCACGCTTAAATAATGAAGCAAAAGAATTACGATCGGCTTTTGTAGATGGCAGGACACGCCTGATGGAATTAAAGAAAGAAACCGTCGTAGAGTTGAAAATGGAAAAAAAAGGATTGGCAATTTCAGAAATTCCACCAACTAAAATAAAAGTTAAATCTAAAAAGTAGTTCAGCTTGGCAACAAACGAGAAGAACATATTAAACCGATTATATTTTGTAGCAGGATGTATGTTCATCTTCGCTCTGGCAGTCGTGTTTAAACTTTTCAGTATTCAAATGCTTCAAGGTGATAAATACCGTAGCATGGCGGAAGAGCAAAACATTGAGAATGTCGTGATTCCTGCAAATCGTGGTAATGTATATTCGGCTAATGGGAACTTATTGGCAACTTCGGTTCCGAAATATGATATTCGTCTAGATGCGATCACGCCTTCATCTGCAAGATTTGAATCCTTATTAAAGCCATTATGCGATTCCTTGTCAAAATATTCTGGAAAACCTTCAGCATATTATCAAAAAGAAATTAGAAAAGCACGTGCTAATAAAAATCGATATTATTTACTAGCTCGCGATATTGGTTATTCAGATTATATCCGCATTCGCGATTTCCCACTGTTAAGTTTAGGCGCTTTTAAAGGTGGATTAATTGTTGAACAAACAACCAAACGAGAACATCCATTGGGTGGAATTGCACAACGTTCCATAGGTTATGAACGTTGGGATGAAAAAGGGAACGCTACACGAGCTGGAATTGATGGTGCTTTTGGTGTTAAATATTTACGAGGTACGGATGGCAGACGTTTAAAACAAAAAATAGGCAAAGGACAATGGAAGCCTATTGCAGATTATAACCAGATTGAACCTCAAGATGGCTACGATGTTTATACCACTTTGAGTGTCAACATTCAGGATATTGCCCATCATGCCTTATTGCAGCAATTGGAGTTTTACCAAGCAGAACACGGTTGTGTGGTAGTTATGGAAGTGGCAACGGGTGAAATTCGCGCTATTTCTAATTTAGGAAAAACTGCAAATGGAACCTATTACGAAAAACTAAATTATGCAGTTGGCGAATCGCATGAACCTGGTTCTACCTTTAAAGTCATGGCTTTAATGGCTGCTTTAGAAGATAAAGTAATTGATACGTCAACTATTGTCGATACTAAAAAAGGACGAAAAATGTTTTACGGTCGCGCTATTACCGATTCCAAACATGGTGGTTATGGTAAAATTTCGGCAGCTCGTGCTTTAGAGGTATCCTCCAATATTGGTTTAGCAACCATAATTGACGAGCACTATTCTAAAAATCCTGAAAAATTTATCAATCGTTTAAAAAGTTGGTCTTTAAACAAGCCTTTAGGTTTACCAATTTTAGGTGAAGGAAAACCAGTTATTCCAAGTCCAGGTGATGACATTTGGAGTAAAAATGCCTTGCCTTCTATGGCTTATGGTTATAATATGGAAATGACACCATTGCAAACCTTGACATTTTATAACGCGATTGCTAATAATGGTGTGATGGTGAAGCCACGCTTTATCAAATCAGTAAAAGAACTTGATAAGCCTATTGAAACGTTTGATAAATATGTGATTAATCAGAAAATTGCTTCCGATCAAACGATAAGACAAATGCAAGAGATTTTGAAAAATGTGGTAGTGCGTGGTACGGGAAGTTCGTTGTACTCGCCATATTTCTCAATGGCTGGTAAAACAGGAACTGCTAAAGCTGAGTATTGGAAGAAAGATTGGGATGAGAATAAGCGTTACGTGTCCTCATTTGCTGGTTATTTTCCAGCTGAAAATCCTAAATATTCATGCATTGTTGTTATTCATAAACCGATGGTGCAAAAAGGGTTTTATGGTGCCGATGTTTCAGGTCCTGTTTTTAAGCGTATTGCTCAAAAAATATTTACCGATACACCACTTATTGATGAGGTAGAAACTTTAGAAGTGAATGACATTGCGGTAAACATTGAATACGATGCTTATTACAAAACTGCTCAAACCTACAGAACAATTATGCCAGACGTGGTTGGATTGCCAGCTATGGATGCCATTGCTTTATTGGAAAATATGGGTTTAAAGGTTAATTCAAATGGTGTTGGGCAAGTAAAAGTACAATCTATTTCTAAAGGTGAAAAAATTAAGAAAAATCAAGTAGTAACGATTCAAACATCATGATGATTTTAAAAGACATACTCTATAAGGTACCATTACTTGCTGTTGCAGGAAGTACTGACGTGTCTATTAATAATCTGATTTTCGATTCTAGAAAAGTGACTGAAAACGATGCATTTTTCGCTATAAAAGGAACTATTTCTGATGGTCACGATTACATTCAAACAGCTATTAGCCAAGGGTGTTCTGCTGTTATTTGCGAGAATATGCCAGAGCATTTAGTTGATAGTGTGGTATATATTGAAGTTAGTAATGCGTCTAGTGCTTTGGCTATTATGGCTTCCAATTTTTATGGTGTGCCTTCAGCTAATTTAAAACTAGTTGGTGTTACAGGAACCAATGGGAAAACCACTATTGCTTCACTACTATATCAACTGTTTAAAAATGCTGGTTATAAAGTTGGATTATTGTCTACAGTTAAAATTATGGTAGACAATACGGAGTTTAAAGCAACGCATACAACGCCAGATTCTGTAACCATCAATAGCTATCTTAAGCAGATGAATGATGCTGGCATTGAGTTTTGCTTTATGGAAGTGAGCTCGCATGGGATTCATCAAAAACGAACAGAAGGTTTAAAATTTGAAGGTGGAATTTTCACCAACTTATCCCATGATCATTTAGATTATCATAGCAGTTTTGCAGAATATCGCGATGTGAAAAAAGCCTTTTTTGATGGTTTGTCTAAAGATGCCTTCGCATTGGTTAATGGCGATGATAAAAATGGTTTGGTGATGTTGCAAAATTCAGCAGCAAAAAAATACACCTACGCATTAAAAAGTTATGCGGATTATAAAGCACAAATTTTAGAAAATCAATTTACAGGTTTACTTCTTAAAATAAATGATAGCGAAATTTGGACACGATTAATTGGCAGTTTCAATGCCTATAACGTGTTGGCTATTTATGCAACAGCCGAATTATTAGGGTTAGAAAAAGTTGAAATTTTAAGACTTATCAGTGATTTGAAAAGTGTTTCAGGTCGTTTTCAATATCTGATTTCCGAATCGAAAATTACGGCTATTGTTGATTATGCGCACACGCCTGATGCCTTAAAAAATGTATTGGAGACTATCAATAGTATTCGCACAAAAAATGAGGAGCTCATAACTGTTGTTGGTTGTGGAGGCGATCGAGATAAAACCAAGCGACCAAAAATGGGGCATATTGCTTCGGCATTAAGTACCAAAGTGGTTTTTACCAATGATAATCCACGAACTGAAAATGCTGAAACCATTTTAAAAGAGGTGGAAGCAGGTGTAGAGCCTCAAAATTTTAAAAAAACCTTATCAATTTCGGATAGAAAACAGGCTATTAAAACGGCCTGTCAAATGGCAAATCCTAACGATATTATTTTAATAGCTGGAAAAGGTCATGAGAATTATCAAGAAATACATGGCGAGCGTTTTGATTTCGATGATTTTAAAATTGTACAAGAATTACTAAAACAATTAGACAAATAATATGCTGTTTTACCTATTTGAATATTTAGACAAATATTATGATTTTCCAGGATCTGCACTTTTTGGTTTTATAACCTTTAGAGCAGCGGTGACTATAATTTTGTCTTTATTAATATCCACCATTTTTGGTAGACGCATTATTCGTTTTCTTCAGAAACAACAAGTGGGTGAAACCATTCGTGATCTTGGTTTAGAAGGTCAAGTAGAAAAAGCTGGAACACCAACTATGGGTGGAATTATTATTATTCTTGCTACATTAATTCCTGTTTTGCTTTTTGCGAAATTGGGAAACATCTACATCATTCTTTTGGTAATTACTACGCTTTGGATGGGAACTATTGGGTTTATTGATGATTATATCAAGAAATTCAAAAACGATAAAGAAGGTTTAAAAGGGCGCTTTAAAGTACTTGGTCAAGTTGGATTGGGAATTATTGTTGGAGCTACGTTATACTTTCATCCAGATGTGACTTTGAAAGAAAAATTGCCGCAAGAGCAGCAGATGGAAATATTGGCGGCAGATCCAAATGTGGAGTCGTCTAAGCTGTTTCAGATGGAAGAAAAATCAACCAAGACAACCATTCCGTTTGTTAAGGAAAATGAATTTGACTATGCCGATTTAATCACGTGGATTAGTCCGGATTTAGCAAAATATGCTTGGATTATTTTCATTCTAGCAGCCATATTTATTATCACAGCTGTTTCAAATGGTGCCAACCTTACTGATGGAATTGATGGTTTAGCAGCAGGAACGTCGGCCATTATTGTATTAACGCTCGGCATTTTTGCTTGGGTGTCTGGAAACATTGTGTTCTCGGATTACTTGAACATTATGTACATACCACGTGTAGAAGAAATTACCATTTATATAGCGGCTTTTGTTGGAGCATTGATTGGGTTTTTATGGTATAATACCTATCCAGCACAAGTTTTTATGGGTGATACAGGAAGTTTAACCATTGGCGGAATCATAGCAGTGATTGCCATTGCGGTTAGAAAAGAATGGTTAATTCCTGTTTTGTGTGGAATTTTCTTGGCTGAAAATTTATCAGTTGTCATGCAAGTCAGTTGGTTTAAATATACCAGAAAAAAATATGGAGAAGGTCGACGAATTTTTAAAATGTCACCTTTACATCATCACTATCAGAAATCAGGATATCACGAAAGTAAAATTGTTACCAGGTTCTGGATTGTAGGAATTTTGTTAGCGATTCTGACCATTGTAACCTTGAAAATTAGATAAAACCATTCGTGATAAAATGAAACGACTAGTCGTATTAGGAGGTGGAGAAAGTGGTGTAGGTGCCGCACTTTTAGGGAAAGCAAAAGGCTTTGAGGTTTTTGTTTCAGATAAAGGAAAAATTAAAGAGAAGTATATAAACGTTCTTAAACATCATGAGATTGAATGGGAATCTGAACAGCACACAGGATCACAAATTTTAAATGCTGATTTGGTTGTAAAAAGCCCGGGAATTCCAGATACGGTTCCGATGGTTTTGCAACTAAAAGCTAATGATATTTCAGTGATTTCTGAAATTGAATTTGCTTCACGTTACACAAATGCAACACTTGTTGGAATTACAGGAAGTAATGGGAAAACCACAACAGCTTCATTAACACATCACGTGTTGAAACAAGAATTAGAAGTGGGTTTAGCAGGAAATATTGGCGACAGTTTTGCAAAACAGGTTTTGGAGAATGACTATCCGAATTATGTGTTAGAAATCAGCAGTTTTCAATTAGATAATTGTGAGGCTTTCAAACCACATATAGCGGTTTTGTTGAACATTACACCAGATCATTTGGATCGATACAATTATGAGTTCGATAATTATATCGCTTCAAAATTTAGAATTGCTATGAATCAAACTTCAGAAGATTATCTGATTTATGATGCTGATGATGACGTCATCACCAGTTGGCTAGAAAAACACCCAGTTCAATCAACATTATTGCCGTTTTCATTAACGAAAATTATTGAAAATGGCGCGTATTTAGAAAAAGAGACACTAAAAATAACAATAGATAATAATCAAATAATTATGCCAACAAAGGATATAGCATTACAAGGAAAACACAATATTAAAAACGCTATGGCAGCGTCAACGGTTGCGCACTTATTAAAAATAAGAAAACAAACCATTCGTGAAAGTTTGGAGAATTTTCACGGAGTAGAGCATCGACTAGAACAGGTTCTGAAAATCAATAAAGTAAATTACATAAATGATTCCAAAGCCACAAATGTGAATGCAACGTATTACGCTTTAGAAAGTATGAACGCTCCAACGGTTTGGATTGTTGGTGGTCAAGATAAAGGAAATGATTATCAAGAGTTATTCCCATTTATCAATGAAAAAGTGAAGGCTATTGTTTGTTTAGGTGTTGACAATAAAAAATTATTTGAAAATTTTGAATCTATGGTTGATATTATTGTGGAAACGCAATATATGAGTGAGGCTGTTAAAATAGCGTATAAAATAGCAGAATCAGGTGATAATGTATTGTTGTCTCCAGCGTGTGCGAGTTTCGATTTATTCGAAAACTACGAAGATCGCGGTCGTCAATTTAAAGAAGCGGTTAGAAATTTATAATAGTGAATTGATTTAACTCTAAAACAAATTAAAAGTAAAAGTAAAAAGTGGATCCAATTATTAAAAACATAAAAGGTGATCGATATTTATGGGCAATCATAGCGCTATTGGCTATATTTTCCTTTCTGCCAGTTTACAGTGCAGCTAGTAACTTGGCATATACTGGTGTTGGAAGAGGGACATTCTCTATATTTTTTGGTCATATTATGCATTTGGTTTTGGGGTTTTTAATTGTATTTATTGTGCATAAAATGCCGTATCGGTATTTCAGGGCAATTTCTATATTATTATTACCAGTGGTTTTAATGTTACTTGTTTTAACGCTTATGCAAGGCTCATCAAGTTCAGGAACCAATACGAGCCGCTGGATTCAAATACCTGTTGTTGGTGTGTCGTTTCAAACATCCACGTTTGCATTTGTAGTCTTAATGGTGTATGTGGCACATTATATGGCGAAAATTAAAGACAAAGTCGTTTCATTCAAGGAAACAATTTTACCACTATGGACACCTGTTTTTTTTGTGTTGGCTCTCATTCTACCTGCTAACTTTTCAACTGCCGCCATAATGTTTTGTATGGTTCTCGTTTTAGTGTTTTTAGGCGGTTATCCCTTGAAATATTTAGGCGTCATTATTGGTTTGGGTATTGCTACTCTTGCCTTGTTTGTCCTTGTTGCCAAAGCTTTTCCCGATGCCATGCCAAATCGTGTAGATACCTGGATGAGTCGTGTAGAAAGTTTTTCCGATGATACTGTAACAGAAGAAGATTATCAAATAGAAAAAGCCAAAATAGCCATTGCAACAGGGGGAATTAAAGGTGTTGGTCCAGGAAAAAGTTATCAAAAGAATTTTTTGCCACAGTCGTCATCTGATTTTATTTTTGCCATCATCGTTGAGGAGTACGGATTAATTGGCGGTTTTTCAGTGCTGTTTTTGTATTTGGCATTGTTGTTTAGGCTCGTAATCGTTTCGCTAAAATCAGATACCATATTTGGGAAATTAGTGGTTTTAGGTGTGGGTTTGCCTATTGTGTTTCAAGCCTTAATTAATATGGCTGTAGCTGTTCAGTTATTTCCAGTTACAGGACAAACATTGCCATTAATAAGTAGTGGAGGAACATCTATTTGGATGACCTGTTTGGCGCTTGGAATTATTTTAAGTGTGAGTGCTAAACGTGAGGAAATAATCAACGAAGAACAACGTGAAGAAAATCCATTGGATATTTTAACGGAAACAATTTAATAAGAAGTAATTACACATTTTTGTGACAAATAATAATAAAACATACAAGATAATTCTTTCTGGAGGTGGAACAGGTGGTCACATTTATCCAGCTGTTGCTATTGCCAACGAGTTGAAGTCGCGTTTTGCTAATGCGGAATTTTTATTTGTTGGTGCTAAAGATCGTATGGAAATGGACAAGGTTCCACAAGCTGGCTATGAAATTATTGGATTATGGATTTCAGGGATTCAGCGTGAATTGACTTTGAAAAATTTAAGCTTCCCATTTAAACTGATGAGTAGTTTATGGAAATCAAGAAAAATCATTGCCAATTTTAAACCAGACGTTGTTATTGGAACTGGTGGTTTTGCAAGCGGTCCATTATTGCAGGTTGCCACATCAAAAGGAATTCCAAGTTTAATTCAAGAGCAAAATTCCTATCCAGGAATCACCAATAAACTGTTAGCTAAAAAAGCCGATAAAATTTGTGTGGCTTATGATGGTTTGGAACGATTTTTCCCAGAAGATAAAATCATAAAAACAGGAAATCCTGTCAGAGAAGATTTATTGCATATTGCTAAAAAACGCGATGAAGCTTTCGAGAAATTTTCACTTGAAAAAGATAAAAAAACCATTTTGGTTTTAGGTGGAAGTTTGGGAGCAAGGCTTATTAACGAATTGATAGAAAAAGAACTTGATTTTTTGCTAACACATAACATTCAAGTCATTTGGCAATGTGGTAAGCTGTATTACGATAAATATAAAATTTACGGGAACACTAAAAATATTCAGGTTCATGCATTTATAAATGATATGGCTTGTGTATATGCCGCAGCCGATATTATTATTTCTAGAGCAGGCGCTATTTCGGTTTCGGAATTATGCATTGTTGGTAAACCTGTTATTTTCATTCCGTCGCCTAATGTGGCTGAAGACCATCAGGCAAAAAAATGCACAAGCCATTGTAGATGAAGAAGCGGCTATTCTAATTACAGAAAATGATTTGGAAGTGGATTTTCAAAATAAATTCACTCAATTAATTATTTCACCAGAAAAGCAATCACAATTAGGTGCTAATATTAAAAAGCTGGCAATGGTAGATGCCACCAAACATATTGCAGATGAAGTTGAAAAATTATTAAACCGAACTAATTTATGAATTTAGATTCCATAAAGAACGTTTATTTTATTGGTATTGGAGGTATCGGAATGAGTGCGCTCGCTAGATATTTTCATGCGAATGGCAAGCGTGTGTCTGGTTATGATAAAACATCGTCCGACATTACAAATGCATTAATTGATTTGGGGATTCCTGTTCATTTTGAAGATTCTGTCAGTAATCTAGAAGATTATTTACTGAATAATTCCAATACATTAGTTATTTATACACCTGCAGTTCCAAAGAGTCATCGCGAGCTGGTTTATTTTAATAATAGTGGGTATCGCGTTTTAAAACGATCTCAAATATTGGGTTTGATTACAGAAAATACCTTTTGTTTGGCAGTGGCTGGGACCCATGGAAAAACAACAACTACGAGCATTTTAGGACATGTTATGAAGGTTTGTGATGTTCCTGTTACGGCTTTTTTAGGAGGAATTAGTGAAAATTATAATTCGAATCTCATTCTAAATGGGACCGAAGTTTCAGTGGTAGAAGCTGATGAATTTGATAGATCATTTTTAACCCTTTCACCAAATATCGCATGCATCACATCTATGGATGCAGATCATTTGGATATTTATGGTGACGCATCGGAATTGGAAAAATCCTTTCGTGATTTTGCACATAAATTAAAAGAAAATGGAAAACTATTTGTAAAAAGTGGTTTGCCTATTTCGGGAATAACTTATGGTATTGAAGACAATTCAGACTATAGCGTTCAAAATATAAAAATTGAAAATGGTGCGTATATTTTCGATGTAAAAACACCAACAACACAAATTGAAAATTTAGAATTTAACCTACCTGGTAGACACAATTTGTCTAATGCACTAATTGCCTTGGCGATGGCTGTAGAATACGGTTGCCCTCACCAACAGATCGCCAAAGCTTTAGCGTCATATATAGGTGTAAAACGAAGATTTTCATATCACATAAAACGAGATGATTTAGTATATATTGATGATTATGCGCATCATCCACAAGAAATAAATGCTGTTTATCAAGCGGTTCGCGAAATGTATCCTGGCAAACAAGTTTTGGCTATTTTTCAGCCGCACCTATTTAGTAGAACCCGCGATTTTGCTGATGATTTTGCTTCAAGTTTATCACAATTTGATGAGGTACTGTTATTAGATATTTATCCAGCACGCGAATTACCGATTGAAGGCGTCACATCGTCTTGGTTATACGGAAAAATGACGAATGATAATAAACAACTCATTTTAAAAGAGGAAATTATTGAAAAAGTAAAAGCAAGTCAAGCAGATGTTATTTTAACAATTGGAGCTGGCGATATAGGCGAACAGGTGAAACATATTAAACGCGCTTTGAATCATGAAAATTAATTGGAACTACATAAAATTAGCGTTTCTACTGGTGCTTGTAGTCGGTTTGTTTGCGTTTTCTTCCAAGAAAAATGACGAGCGAATTGTTAGTGATCCTGAAATTAATTTCAATGGCGAAGAAAATCTGTTTATAACACATGAAACTGTTAGTAAATTGTTAATAGTAAATCAAGGAGGTGTTAAGAATGTGGCGAAAGAAACCATAGATTTGAATTTATTGGAATCTGCCCTGAATTCTAATCCAATGATTAAGTCAGCCCAAGTGTTCGTTGATGTTAACGGACATTTAGTAGCTGAAGTAGAACAAAAAAAACCGATAGCCCGAGTTGAAGATTCGGTGTCTTTTTATATTGATGATAGTGGTAATTACATGCCGTTATCAACAAATTATACAGCCAGAGTGCCACTTGTTACAGGAAACGTTTCAAAAACGGACCTAAAAAGTGTGTACGAAATGGCTATGAAAGTTAAAAATGATGTGTTTTTAAATAAACATGTCATAAGCATTCATCAGTACAAAGACAAAAGTATATCGCTACGGTTAAGACAATGCTCTTTTGAAGTATATGTTGGCGGTTTAGAAAAATTAGATAAGAAAATAAATAATTTAAAAGTTTTTTATAAAAAAGCATTTAAAGAACAAATATTGAATAATTACAGTATGGTGAATCTGCAATTTGATAGCCAAGTAGTGTGCACTAAATCTTAAATAATGGAAGGAAATATTGCAATAGGATTAGATATCGGTACCACAAAAATTGTGGCTATGATTGGTCGTAAAAATGAATACGGAAAAGTTGAAATTTTAGGCATCGGAAAATCCAAAAGTTTAGGTGTGCATCGTGGTGTGGTAAATAATATTACACAAACTATTCAATCTATTCAATTAGCAGTTCAGGAAGCCGAAGCCGCTTCTGATGTTAAAATTGAAAATGTAACCGTTGGTATTGCAGGTCAGCATATTCGTAGTTTGCAGCATAGTGATTATATCACGCGTGCCAATTCAGAATTAGTTATTGATGATGAGGATATTGAAAGATTAATCAATCAAGTACATAAATTAGTTATGCTACCTGGTGAAGAAATTATTCATGTGTTACCACAAGAATATAAAGTTGATGGCCAAGCAGAAATTAAGGAGCCAGTCGGTATGTATGGTGGCAGGCTGGAAGCTAATTTTCATGTAGTTGTTGGTCAAGTATCATCTATCCGAAATGTAGGTCGTTGCATTAAAAGTGCAGGTTTAAATCTGGAAGGTATTACACTTGAACCATTAGCGTCTGCAAATGCCGTTTTAAGTCAAGAGGAAAAAGAAGCAGGCGTTGCTTTAATTGATATAGGTGGAGGAACAACGGATTTAGCCATTTTTAGAGATGGTATTATTCGTCATACAGCTGTTATTCCTTTTGGTGGAAATGTGATTACTGAAGATATTAAAGAAGGTTGTTCTATTATAGAAAAACAAGCTGAATTACTCAAAATAAAATTTGGTTCGGCATGGCCTGGGGAAAATAAAGAAAATGAGATTGTTTCTATTCCTGGTTTACGAGGTCGTGAGCCTAAAGAAATTACATTAAAAAACTTATCCAAAATTATTCATGCACGTGTTGTGGAAATTGTTGAGCAAGTTTATGTGGAGATTAAAAATTATGGTCACGAAGAGCAAAAGAAAAAACTGATTGCAGGTATTGTATTAACTGGTGGTGGCGCACAATTAAAGCATTTAAAGCAGTTGGTGGAATACATTACTGGAATGGATACGCGAATTGGTTATCCTAATGAGCATTTAGCTGGCAATAGTGATGATGAAGTTACGAGCCCACTTTTTGCAACAGCCGTTGGTTTAGTTATGGATGGTTTAAAACGACAAGAGCGTAAGAAAATGGAAGTGGCTTATGAAGAAACTACTAATGAACCAGAGGCTAACGAAGTTGAAGAACAAGAAACTATTGACGAGCAGCCAAAACCACCAAAACGCTCTTTTTTAGACAAGTTTTCAGAAAGAATAAAAGATTTTTTAGATAATGCCGAGTAGGGCAGATCTAAGTTATAACAAATAATAAGATATTAATTAAGTACATATAAAGCGAAATTCATGAGCAGCAACAAAGAATTCGAAACAAACATTTCATTTGATTTACCTAAAAATCAATCTAATGTTATTAAAGTAATAGGCGTCGGAGGAGGCGGAAGTAATGCCATTAATCACATGTTTCAGCAAGGGATTAAAGGTGTTGATTTTGTGATTTGTAACACGGATGCACAAGCCCTTCAAAATAGTGGTGTGCCAAATAAAATTCAATTAGGTTTAAACTTAACCGAAGGATTAGGAGCAGGAGCAAACCCAGATGTTGGCGAAAAATCTGCCGTTGAGAGTTATGAAGACCTTCATCGTATGTTGGATACCAATACAAAAATGATTTTTATTACAGCCGGAATGGGTGGTGGTACCGGAACTGGTGCGGCACCGATTATCGCTAAAATGGCCAAAGATTTGGATATTTTAACTGTTGGAATTGTTACCATGCCTTTTCAATTTGAAGGTAAAATGCGAAATGAGCAAGCTCAAATTGGTATCGAAAAATTACGTGGCGTAGTAGATTCGTTAGTGGTTATTAATAATAATAAACTTCGTGAGGTTTATGGGAATCTAGGCTTTAAAGCTGGTTTCTCTAAGGCGGATGAAGTTTTGTCAACTGCTGCAAGAGGTATTGCGGAAGTAATAACACATCATTACACACAAAATATAGATTTACGTGATGCTAAAACTGTATTGAGTAGTAGTGGGACTGCTATTATGGGATCATCAAAATCCGCTGGTCAAGATCGCGCAAAAGAAGCGATTAGAAAAGCTTTGGATTCACCATTATTAAACGACAACAAGATTACAGGTGCTAAAAATGTATTGCTGCTAATAGTATCTGGAACACAAGAAATCACGATTGATGAAATAGGTGAAATCAATGATCATATTCAAGATGAAGCTGGACATGGCGCCAATATTATTATGGGTGTTGGTGAAGATGAAAGTTTAGGCGAATCAATAGCAGTAACGATTATCGCAACGGGTTTTGATATTGAACATCAAGATGAAATTTCCAATACCGAAATCAAAAAAGTGATTCATGCTTTAGAAGACGAACAGTCTTTGGAGCAAGATTTAACGCGTAAAGAGCGCGAACCGGCTATTATAATGCCAAGCATTGATTTTGAGGAAAAAAAGCAGCCAGAAGTTGTTAAGCATACATTGGATTTGGAAGATCTGGAAGACTTGAAATCACCTGAACCAAAGAAAGATGAAGGGTCAGGTTTAATTAAAACAACCGATGCCATTCGTAATATGAAAGTCATTCATGAGGATGTATTGGCAAATGTAAATTCAGACGAATTTATCATCACGAATGTAGAACCAGAAATAACGTCTGAAACTGTTTTTGAAGAACCTGAAGAAGAGCAACAAATTACCTTAACATTCGATATGCCGTTTAGTAAACCGACTATCGGAAACAAAGGTGATGATATGGTAGTTCATGAATTAGAAGAAAATATCAGAAAAATAAATGTAACGGATCATGTTGAAATTATTCCCGTTACAGAATCCAATAAAGATGGTGAAGTTCGTTATGCTTTAGATGATTATATTGAAGCGGAATCCAGCATGAACCAGAAAACGCAGGTGGAAACTAAACCGAAAAAAGAACTGGAAATTGAAGATTCGGAAGTTGTTTTTGAAAAGAAAACATTGCAATCAATTGAAGAAGATTCAACAGTAACAAGTGAGGAGATCGATCCAATGAATACACCTATTTCAGACATGCTAAAAGAACGTGCAGCTGAACGTAGACTTAAGATGAAAGATTTTAATTATAAGTTTAATAACGCCAAAATTGATGATATTGAACGTGTACCAGCATATAAACGTCAAGGTGTTAATTTAGATGATTCTAGACATTCATCAGATTCTAATATTTCTAATACAAGTATTAGTTTAGATGATAATGACGACATGCAACTACGAAATAACAATTCGTTTTTACATGATAACGTCGATTAAAAACAGTTTAAGTTTAGTGTTTGAACTTCATGAGAACCCGAAAAAACAGTATTTGTTATTTCGGGTTTTCTTTTTGAAATTTTTATCAATCTCGTAAAGGTTAGAATCTATTTTTCTTGTTATCTTCGCGGTATATAAAAATTCTATTATGAGCTTACAACAAGATATCATGACGGCTTTAAAAACAGCCATGAAAGCAAAAGATCAAACAGCTTTAGCTGCTTTACGAGCTGTAAAGTCAGAAATATTGTTAGCTCAAACCGCCACAGGGTCTAAAGAAGAGATTTCTGAAGATGTAGAAATACAAATCTTGTGTAAAATGGTAAAACAGCGCAAAGACAGTGCAGCCATATTTTTAGGGCAAGATCGAAATGATTTAGCTGAACCAGAAATAGCACAAGCAGAAATAATCAGTCAGTTTTTACCTGCTCAACTTTCTGAAGCTGAAATTACAGAGGAAGTAATTAAGGCAATTGAAATTACAGGTGCTTCAGGCATGAAAGATATGGGTAAAGTTATGGGTATGGTTAGTCAAAAATTAGCAGGACAAGCTGATGGCAAAACCATTTCTAATATTGTTAAGACGAAATTGTCTTAAATTGAATAATGGCTGCGTAGTTCAACTGGATAGAATATCAGATTTCGGCTCTGAGGGTTGGGGGTTCGAATCCCTTCGCGGTCACGAATAAACAAAAAATCTACACGTTAAATCAAGCTTGCTTGAATTTATAAGTGTAGATTTTTTGTTTTCAAAACGGAGCGTTATGGGATGCGCAGCAATCCATAAATTTCCGTTTTGTATATTATATTATAACTAGCTTGCTTGAGCGTTTTTTTCGTTTGATGTATTTTCAAACCTTATCATTTGGGATGTCCAGTAATCCCGAAAAGCAAGAGTTTTAATATAAACTATTATTAAGTTTACTTGAATATAATTATAAAATTTCCTTTAATTGTAGCTCAAAATGTTATGTACGTGCTTTTTATAAACCCAAAACAAGATTTTTTTATTGGAGCATCCATTTTAATTATCCTTTTTGGATTTTTATTTATTATTTTTTTAATCTGGGTTCGACAAATAGTATTAAGTATTTTCGGTGGTATTGAAATGGGCTTTGTCTTAATTACAAAGCGGCCTGTATTTATCTATTTTCACCCGTTTTTAAAAAAGCTCAAACCAGAGCAAGAAAGCATATTAAAAAAACAATTTACTTTTTACAACAGATTAAGTCATAGACGGAAAGTGTATTTTAGTCATAGAGTCGCTTCTTTTATAAAGCACAAGGAATTTATAGGTCAAGAAAATTTTGTCATTACTGAAGAAGTAAAAGTCTTAATTTCAGCAACAGCTACCATGCTTACATTTGGATTTAGAGATTATATTATTAAATCTGTTCAGCGTATAATTATATTTCCTACTCAATATTATTCTACTACTAACGACAATTATCATAAAGGAGAATTTAATGTTACTCTTAAAACTTTGGTACTTTCTTGGGATAATTTTCTGGAAGGATTTAGGATAGAGGATGATAAATTAAATCTTGCCATTCATGAACTTGCGCATGCTATTCACTTCAATAGTTTGTATCAAAACGATATAAATTCGGTCATATTTGTAGATACATTTCATGAATTAAAAGATTTAATTTCAAATAATGAAAGCTTAAAATCTAGTTTAGTTAATTCGGAATATTTGAGGAACTACGCATTTACAAATGATTTTGAATTACTAGCCGTAATCATAGAATCTTTTATTGAATCGCCTGAAGAGTTACGGAGTCAATTTCCAGAAATTTATAAATTAGTAAAACAAATGCTAAACTTTAATTTTAAGGGCTATTAATTGAGTTAGCTGATTTATATCATACTTTTTTTAAAGTTTCATACGTACTTTTATTAAACAATTTAAAAGCAAGTACTATGAAAAAACGCACACCAGTTTCCGAAATCATGACTAAAACAGTCATTACATTAAATCATACAGATGAACTAGAAACAGCTGAAAAACTCTTCAAAAGTAAAAAAATACGCCACATTCCTGTTGTGAGTGGTAAAGAGATTAAGGGTATGTTGAGTTACACCGATTTATTGCGAATTAGCTTTGCGGATGCTATAGAAGAAGACGATGACTCTGTAGATACCGTTGTTTACAATATGTTTACTATTGAACAGGTGATGGCTAAAAATTTAGTGAGTGTACCATCAACAACAACCATAAAAGAAGTAGCTGAAATTTTAGCAACCAAAGAATTTCACGCGTTACCAGTTGTAGATGATAATGAACTAGTTGGTATTGTTACTACAACCGATTTAATAAACTATTTAATAGAACAGTTCTAACCTAATTACTAACTATTTTAAAACGAAAAAGCTCCGAAAGGAGCTTTTTTATGTGTTTCTTATTACGTGTTATGCGTTAGCAAGTGCTTTTAATTCTTTTATTGTTTCCGTAGGATTATCACTTTTAAACACGTGACTTCCTGCAACAAAAGCATCCGCTCCAGATTCAACCAGTTTTTCGATGTTTTTGTCAGTTACACCACCATCTATTTCTATACGCGTATTTAAACCTTGATCGTTTATCATCTTGCGTAATTTTTTTAATTCGGTTATAGGTAATGTCTTCAAATTTCTGACCTCCAAAACCAGGATTTATAGACATTAATAAAACCATATAGCATTTTGGTAAAATATCTTCTAAAACAGAAATTGGTGTTGTTAAATTCAAAACGACACCAGCTTTACAGCCAGCATCTTCAATTTGGGTTAGTGTTCGGTGTAAATGAACTGTAGATTCGTAATGAACCGTAATAATATCAGCTCCTACTTTAGCGAATTCTTCGATATACCGTTCAGGTTTTTCAATCATTAAATGAACGTCCAAAGGTT
>NZ_JNGS01000002.1:0-33447 GCF_001039595.1 Bizionia psychrotolerans | reverse complement strand
TTGAAAAACGGCATAACGTTCGGTTAACCAAATATCCGTTTCATCTTTGATTATAGGTTCATTTCCCAATCTATATTCCATATAAAATGAATCGGTTGTTTTTGTTTTTGGATTCATAACTAAAAACCGTTCGTTTCATTTTAGAATACTGATATGGAAACTTAGATATGGATTTTAAAATCTTGCAAGACGAACGTTTACTGCCTTCCATATTTAAAAAATATACGCTTGGTTTTCCATTGCAAACAGTATAAATGCGAATATTTATCTCATGAAAATCTGAAATATGAGGTAATTTTGGTAAACTTCGGATGCCAATATGATTCATATTAAAAGCAACCAAACTCACCCACGTTTTTCCATGAATAGTATCTAATTCAATACCTTTTGGTAAAAGTGGTTTTATGGCTTCAGGCTCAACTTGCCAATGTAAAAAAATAGCATCATTCCATTCTTGATAAAATTTCCAAGAACGTTTAGGAACTTCAAAAGGTCGATGTTTGGTTTGTTCTAATATGCTTTTTGCCTTCATTATTTCTCAATTGTTATCCATTGTCCTTTGCTGCGCACTAAATAGTCAGAATCATACATGGCTTCTGCTTGAACGCCTGGTAAATAATAGGTTCCTAAAAAGGATGCATTCAACATGATGTTAAAGGTTTTATTACCTTGATTTCCTTTCTGTGGTAAATCGAAATAATAATTGACTTCGTTATCGCGAATATCAATATATCTAGCTTGACTGGTTACAGATTCACCAAAATCCGTAAATCGTGTGTTGATAATTTCCCAACCTGATGGGAATAATTGTGTTAAAGCTACATCATTTATATTCTCGTTCTTAAGATTACTTACCACAATTGTTGCCACAAAATCCTGACCTTGTTTTAAATTGGAAATATTGATGTTGTTTCCAGTCAAATCTTTATAAACTACGGAAACACTCAAGCCACGTTGTTCAACCAATTCTTGGCCTAATGGTAATTTTCCAGAATTTAATACACGTACATACACTAAATTGTCCTTTTTGTTAGAAAACGTCATTTGATTCGTTCCATCTGTAATGGGTAAATCACGTTGTGCAATAGCTGATTTAGATTGTATGGTTTCCGATTTTCCATTTATAGAAAATTGAATATCCAAATCTTTTCCGCCATTGGCTTCCACCATTTTTGCCATAGCTAATAAACTGTAAGCCGTTGTTTGGGTGCTCATCCAACGGTTACTGGATAGATCCTTGGCTAAAGACTCTGCTAATTCACGTTGTTGTGAGTTTTTAGTCAATACCATCGTTTCTAAAGCCATCGCACGATTTCTATCCACCGAACCATAGGTGTAGTAATTATATTTTGGCGACTCAAAGTTGATATTTGCCGTTTTTGATATGGCCTGACTCGCTTCATTTTGTCCAGCTAAAGCATAGGCTGCAGCTAAACGCCATTTGGCTTCGTTGGAAATTTCAGAAAATTCACGCAGTCGATTCATAGCCGCCAAGTCAGGACTTCCAGCTAATGCCAACGTGTATAATCGGTAGGCTTGAGCTAAATCGGAATTATAGGTTCTATAACTCGGTCGCCAATCCCGAGCGGCTTGTTTTTGGTAAGAGAGCCAATTACTTTTGAAGGTTAACGGTAATACATAACCTTTCTTTTCAGCTTCTAACATAAAATGCCCAGCGTAACTTGTAGACCAATCGTTAGCAGTGTTTTCACCCATCCAATAACTCATGCCACCATTTGGCATTTGAAATTGCGCCAATCGTTTGATACCACTTTCAATATTTTTCTGAATGTCTTGTTTTTTATCCAGTGTTAAATCGAAAATATCATTCAAATATAACTGCGGAAGTACGCCTGAAGTGGTTTGCTCCAAACAACCGTGTGGATATCTAATCAAATATTGTAAGCGTCTGGTGAAATCCATAGGAGGTAAAGTTGAAAACTCTACTGTTGCTGAATTGGTTCCAGCTTCTCCAAAGGTTGAAAATGAAAGTGATGCTTCTGCATTTGCAGCAACCGATTTGTCAATAGATTTTGATGATATCGGATTCGGATTTACCACATCAATTTCTACTTTATAACTTGATTTTTCTCCGTTGCCTGTCGCAATTACTTCAATCGTATTAAAACCTTTTGCTTGGCTGACATCTAATTCGAAATACAGCATTTTTTCATCTGGTTTGGCAAAATTTACGGTTTGTGTTTTTTCGCCAACAACAGAAATACCTTTGCTTAATTTTAAACTGATTTCAACATTTTTAACTTTATTTTCCATAGCAAAAACAGTAACCGGAAGCGTTACTTTTTCACCAGGACTTAATTTGCGTGGAAGTGATGCCAACACTATCAACGGTTTTTTAACTTCAACCGATTTATCCACACTGCCATAAGCTTCGTCTTTGGCATTTCCCGCTACCACCATAGTACGAACGGCTCCAATATAATTCGGTAATTTTAAAGTATGCGATTTGTTTTCGCCTGCCTTTAAAGTGAAAGGGCCTAAATAACTAACAACAGGTTTAAAACGGTTGGCTTTTTTATTTTTTCCTGCAGCTGCATTTCCATCACCACCAATGGCAAAAACTTGATCAATACTTCCAGAATATGCTCCAATCACATCATCAAAAATATCCCAAGTTTTGACGCCTAAAGCTTCACGTGCATAAAAATCATCCCAAGCATTTGGTGTTTTAAAACGGGTTAAATCTAACAAACCTTCTTCAACCATAGCAATGGTGTAGGTCATGGCTTTATTATTCTTTTCAGAAACAGTGACTTTAAATTCCTGCTCTGGTTGCAAGACATCTGGCATTTTTAATAGTGGTTCCAATTTCGTATTTGGATCTTCCACCATGAGTGGAATAACGCCAAATAAGCGAATCGGTAAATCGTTTGCTGTAATGGCATGCGGCTGTAAAAGTGAAATATTAATAAACACATTTGGAGCCATTTCTGCCGAAATAGGAATGGTTACTTTGGTTTCGCCTTGTTGCGTTTTTACCCATTTCGTTTCCAAAACTTCGGTTCCATTTTCTACACTCACTAAAGCGCGACCTTCATTTCCAGAATTGAATGTAATAATAGCTGTTTCTCCTACATTGTAGGTTTCTTTATCTGCTGAAAACACCAACATTTTAGCAGCTTCTTTATCACTTGAAGGTGCTTTTTGCCACCAGTTTTTATAAAAATAAGCGGTTCGTCCAGTGGCATGACCACTTTCTGGGTCGATAACCCGAATAAGATAACGACCACCTTCTTCATCTGGAATATTGATATTAAAACTCCCTTTACCTTGTGCATTGGTATTCACTTTCGTGTCTAAATACGGTCTGTGATAATTGCTAGACACATAACTGGATAAATTATCTTCAGAAGAATTCCACCACCAACGCCATTCAATTTTATAGATTTTCACCTCTAAATTATCGCGTTGAATTGGATTGCCATCTTTATCAACGACTACCACATCAAAGGTTTGATTTTCATCTGTAAAAAAGGAGCCATACGCTTTTGGTTCGGGTGAACGTAAACCTACAAACGACTTGTAAGGTGCATAAGGCATGGTAAAAGCGTCCATTGAGAAATCGCCTCCATTTTCAAAAGCACGAACTAAAAATTGCACATTTAACATGCCTGGCGCATTTTTTCCGACTTCCAGTTTGTTGTTAATTTGCGCGATTCCTTCTGCATTAACGTTGCCCTCAAAAACGGTTAATTCTTCGGTTTCAAATTCGCGTGTAGGATCTGAAAATATGTAGTTTTTATAGTTTTTAAAGCCAGTATTGGAATTGTTTATTTTCGCTTTAATTTCAGCTTTCAAATTTTTACCTGGCGCTCCATGAAGCCATTTTACATCTAATGTTCCATGTAAAGGTTCATTATTGGTTAGGATATCGTTTTCAAAATCGACTTTAATTTTTAGACGATTGGGTTTTACAGTTTCAATTTTTAAGGTTTTATAGAATGTTGCGCCTCCTACAGATACTTTCGCATTGTAATTTCCAGTTTTATCTTCTGTATTGGTTGGAACGGTGAATTTGTAAAAATTATTAAGGTTATCAGTCGTGATATTTTTATAAGTTAATTTACCGTTAGGATCTGTTATTTCTAATTTCACAGGATGCTCCTTTGGTAATTTATTGGCTTTATCATTTAACATAAAGGTTAAATGCAAGGTATCGCCTGGACGCCAAACACCACGTTCGCCATACAAATGGCCTTTTAGACCACGTTGCATATTATTTCCAGAAACATCAAACTTACTTAGGGATAGTGAGTTGCCATCAGCGAGTTTTAAATAGGTGGTGTTTTTTCCTTTTTTAACAATGGCAAAAGCAGCATGTTTATCGGCATCAATGGTTAATAAGCCTTCAGAATCGGTAAATAGAGTGACTAATTCCTGCTGCTGATAATTATAAAGCGTTACGGATGCATTGGTTTCCGGATTGGTGTTTAGAATATTGGTTACCGCAAAATAGTAGGAATTGTTTTCACCACGTTTGGCAATAACGCCCAAATTGGAAGCCACTAAATTTTGTGAAACAATCCGATCTTCATTAAAATAAGCCACATGACACGGATTATCACGTTCACGCCAATTGTATGGATAGTTTTTATAATTATAGGTTAAATTATCCCAGTAAGCTTCTTCACGTAAATCGTCCTCTTCGGTATAAGTTTCTTCACCATAATCGTTCCCATAATAATCTTCTTCATAATAGTAATCGTCATAATCATCGTTGCTTGTTGTGGTCGACTCGTTCGCATTACAATCGTATAACGAATAGTCTTTAGTAAAGCTTAATTCCACGCGATAAATAGCACCAGGATCGGCTGAAAAGAATTTCGATAAATCGATACTATACGCACGCCATTTTCCGGTGTTTTCAGCAGCGGATTGGAGTTCTATGGTTTGTTTAGCAATTCTTCGCCCAACCTGTCTAATGGCATATTGATTGTCGCTATTCCAATTGTTATCTTGTAAAAATTGGATGATATTATCTTCATAAATTTTAATAATTCGCACATCAACTGCACGTAGATTAACGGCCTCAAAATTGAATTTTAGTTGTTGTGAATTTGGCAAAATACTACCATTACTAATTAAGCGGACTTGAGGTTTTAAGTTCTCAAAGGTTATCTTTTCGGAAAACGGTTTTTTCAATTTAAAGCCTTCTGCATTGGAGATACCTTGAAAAATATCTATTTGAATATTTCCAACCAGTTTACTTTCTGGATAGACTTTTAAAACGTTGCCATCTACAATAAATTTCGGTGTTTTAGATTTTTCAATCGTTACCAAACCATCAAAATTTTGCTGTTTTTTTAGAGGGTCCGAAAAGTTAATCGCAACATATTGTTCAGGTGTTTGGATGACATCCATCTTGGTAATGGTGAAGTTATTAATACCTGGAATTTTCAGTGTATTTTCACCTGAATTATCTGCATTAATCGCTTTACCTTGCCATTTTACTAGAATTTCGGAATCGTCTATTTTCCTGTTGATACTGTCTATCTTAAATTCAAAAACACGTGAATTTTCAGCATATTCATTAAAAACGATTGCTAATTTTTTACCGTTTTGCGATGCTTCAACCAATTGCTTGGCTTGTTTTAGTGAAATAATATCGGAAGTTTTTAGAACAGCTTCCACATATTGCCATTCTTTATTGTATGATTGTAAGCTGTTGGTAACAATGTTGAAATTTGGTATGATGGTTTTAAATTGAAAAGTGTAATTACCAAAATCTTTAGGAAGGTCTTTATAGATTTCATCTAACTTAACAGTAACGGTGTATTCGGTTGCTGGTTCCAAATTCTCATCTGGAGTAAAAAGTACGGATTGGTTATTTACAGCCACTATTTTTCCAGAAACATGTGGCGAAATTGACAAAATATCAGCAATAATTTCCTGTCCAACTTCCCAGTTTTCAACAGGTTTGGCTAAATTAATCTGAATAGGATTGACTATAGAACTTAAACCAGAGGTGGTGTAACTAATATAATCTCGGAATTTAAAAAGATTATCCGTTTCGGTTTCTTCCTTTTTACAAGAAGACATCACGATGAGTAGGACGATGAAAGGTATTATTTTTTTAAAAGCCATTTATGGATAATTTTATATGATATAAGCTAAAAACGTAAGCGACTATTCGCTCTTTAATAAATACGGTTGATTCCCTAATTTGGGATGATTACTGATTAAAACAAAAAAGATTTAGTTAATCTTCGTTAGTTTTATAAATCCCGATGGTTAATTCACCTTCATCATTCATAGATGCGCGATACATACCAGCTGTATTAAATTCCATAACCATATTTCCGTTTTTATCCACAGCAATAATCCCGCCATCACCACCAAGGTCTGGAACTTTTTTCTGAATAACCTCTCGAGCAGCTTCTTGCAGTGTTAAACCTTTATAGTCCATTAAAGCCGAAATATCATGAGCAACCATAGCACGAATAAAAAATTCGCCCCAACCTGTACTTGAAACTGCACAAGTATTATTATTGGCATAGGTTCCAGCTCCAATAATTGGTGCATCGCCAATACGTCCCCAACGTTTGTTAGTCATACCACCTGTTGAGGTTCCTGCTGCTAAATTGCCGTTTTTATCTAAAGCAACACATCCAACGGTTCCAAATTTTGAATCTTTAATAATGGTATCATAAAAAGCCGTTTTATTGTTAGCTGTATTTTGAGCCTCACGTTCTTTGACGCGTTTTAATGAATTAAGTCTGCTCTCCGTATAGAAGTAAGTTGAGTCTACTAATATCAAGCCTTGTTCTTTTGCAAATTGTTCGGCACCATTTCCAGAAAGCATCACGTGAGGGGAGTTTTCCATAATAGCACGTGCCAGATTTATTGGATTTCGGACTGTTTTTGTGCCAGCAGAAGCACCTGCATTTAAGGTTTTTCCATCCATGATGGAGGCATCCAATTCATTGGTTTCAGCATTGGTAAAAACGGCACCTTTTCCAGCATTGAATAGTGGAGAATCTTCTAAAATATTAATCGTTTTTTCAACAGCATCCAAACTGCTTCCACCTTCACTTAAAATTTTATGACCTACGCGAATCGCTTCTTCAAGTTTTGACCTATAAGCGTTTTCATCTTCAGCACTCATGTTTTCTTTCAAAATAGTTCCAGCACCACCATGAATAACGATAGCAAATTCGTTGATTTCAATTTTAGAGCTATCAACTGCTGTTTCCTTTTGGTTATGTGAAATAGCTTCTAGTTCTTCTTTGTTTTTGCAGTTGGAAAACAAAACTAAAAGTGCAACTAGGAATACGTAATTTTTCATGGTTAAATTCTTTTAAAAGAGAATTTAAAGTTAATAAATTTTGAATCGTTTCACTTTAGTAAGGCAACATTTATTAGTATATTCGCAAATAGTAAGAATAATAATTAAAAAAAATAGATTTATGCAAGCAGTTGCAACAGATTTTGGAATTGAAAAAGCCCTAAAAGCATTAGGTGTTAAAGATATAAATGAAGGGACTTCAACAGGTTCTAATAATTTTGGCAGTGGAGAGGTTATTGAAAGTTTTTCGCCAGTAAATGGAAAATTAATTGCGAAAGTTAAGACGACTACTCGAGCAGATTATGAGAAAGTAATGGATGCAGCAACATCTGCCTTTCCAATTTGGAGAGCCATGCCAGCACCTCAACGTGGTGAAATAGTGCGTCAATTTGGAAATAAATTACGTGATTTAAAAGAACCATTAGGTCGATTAGTGTCTTTTGAAATGGGAAAATCACTTCAAGAAGGATATGGTGAAGTTCAGGAAATGATTGATATCTGTGATTTTGCAGTAGGTTTATCCAGACAATTAAACGGACAAACAATTCCTTCTGAGCGTCCAGGTCACGTTATGCGTGAGCAATGGCATTCGTTAGGTGTAGTTGGTATTATTTCAGCATTCAATTTTCCAGTAGCAGTTTGGGCTTGGAATACGGCTTTAGCTTGGGTTTGTGGTGATGTTTGTGTTTGGAAAGCTTCCGAAAAAACACCATTAACGTCTATAGCTTGTCAGAATATTATTGCTGACATTTTAAAAGAAAACAACTTGCCAGAAGGTATTTCATGTATTATAAATGGCGATTATAAGGTTGGTGAAATGATGACAACAGATACGCGTATTCCATTAATTTCTGCTACAGGATCTACACGCATGGGTAGAATTGTAGGTGTAACGGTTGCAGAACGTTTTGGAAAATCATTATTAGAATTAGGTGGAAATAACGCCATTATTATCACACCAACGGCCGATTTAAAAGTGGTAGTTCCAGGTGCTGTATTTGGCGCAGTAGGAACAGCTGGACAACGTTGTACATCAACCCGTCGTTTAATTATTCACGAGTCGGTTTATGATAAGGTAAGAGACGCCATTGTTGGTGCTTATAAACAATTAACTATTGGAAATCCGTTAGATGAGAAAAACCATATAGGACCATTAATTGATCAAGATGCTGTAAACGCATACTTATCTGCAATTGAAAGAGCGAAAGCTGAAGGTGGAACCGTTTTAGTTGAAGGTGGAGTTTTGGAAGGTGAAGGTTTTGAAAGTGGATGCTACGTAAAACCAGCAATTATTGAAGCTGAAAATCATTATGACATTGTTCAGCATGAAACATTTGCACCAGTATTATATTTAATGAAATATTCTGGTGACGTAGAAAATGCCATCGCAAAACAAAATGGTGTGGCGCAAGGATTATCATCAGCCATTATGACGAATGAAATGAAAGAAGCTGAAAAATTCTTATCATTTTCAGGTTCAGATTGTGGAATTGCCAACGTAAATATTGGAACATCTGGTGCTGAAATTGGTGGTGCTTTTGGAGGCGAAAAAGAAACAGGTGGTGGACGTGAGTCTGGATCTGATGCTTGGAAAGTGTATATGCGTCGTCAAACAAATACGGTAAATTATTCTGATGAATTACCATTAGCTCAAGGTATTAAGTTCGATTTATAATAGCGAGTTAAACCTATAAATAGATAAGCCGTTTTATTTCTGTTAAAGAATTAAAACGGCTTTTTTTTGTGTAAATTTTTAATGTAAAATTCGATTTTTTTTTCTGCTCAAAATATAGGTTATTAGAAACATAAATCCGCAGTTGTGAAACAGCGATTTTTTATTTTGCAAGATTCGAATATTTGTTAATTGTTTTATAAAGTCGCTGATATTAGAAAATTGTGGCGTCCTTTTTGTAATTGGAGTCGTATATTTCAAAGAGAGATGACAAACGATCATGACAGATAAACACATTCAACATTTATATTGGCGAGCAGGATTTGGGATTAACCCAAAGGAACTGAAACGACTTTCTGGCAAAAGTCGTCAAGAGCTTGTTGATGCCTTATTTGCAGAATCTCTAAATACATCACAATTAATTATAGACACATCGTTTTTTGATAATTTAACGATTGAGAAATACAGTAAAGATGAAAAAACTAGACAATTTTATCGAAAGCAGTCAGGCTTAAAAGTTAAAGAATTTAATTTAGCTTGGATGGATAGAATGGTTTCAAGTGAGAATAGGCTTCAAGAGAAGATGACGCTTTTCTGGGCTAATCATTTTGTTTGTCAAGATTCAGTTATTTTACATGTTCAGAAATATCATAATACTTTGAGAGAACATGCTTTAGGGAATTTTGGTGATTTTGTAAAAGCCATTTCGCGAGAAGCTGCCATGATAAAATATTTGAATTTAAAACAGAATAAAAAAGATAAACTTAACGAGAATTTTTCCAGAGAACTTATGGAGTTGTTTACATTAGGTGTGGGTGAATATACTGAAGATGATGTTAAGGAAGCGTCAAAATCGTTTACAGGATATGATTTTGAGTTTCAAGGCGAATATAAATTTCGCAAAAATCTACATGATGATGGATTTAAATTCATTTTTGATAAATCCGGTCGTTATGATGGAGATATGGTCATCGACATGATTTTAGAAAAAAAGCAATGTGCCCAGTTTATTTGTGAAAAATTGTACCGATACTTTGTGAGTGATTCTCTAAATCAGAAGCATATTGAAGCAATGACAGCTGTATTTTATCCAGATTATGATATTGAAACTGTTGTGCGTTTTGTGTTTATGTCAGATTGGTTTTATGATGAACAACATATTGGAACTAAAATTAAATCGCCTGTAGAGCTATTGGTTGGTATTCAGAAAATAGTACCTATTACCTTTGAGAATCCGAAGCAATCTATTAAACTGCAACGCATGTTAGGGCAAATGTTGTTATATCCACCAAATGTGGCTGGTTGGGAAGGTGGACAATCTTGGATTAATAGTAACACTATTTTAATGCGTTTAAAATTAGCGTCATTGTTGTTAAATGATGGTGTTATTTCAGTTAAAGAACAAGGTGCGTTTTCTGATGGATATGAAGAATATTATCGACGTGTTGCTAAAAGTAAACTAACTAACACCAAACTGAATTGGACAAATTTTTATCGAGACTATAAAAATTTGTCTTTTGAGGAAATGACGGCTATTTTGCTTGTGCCAGCTTTAAGAAAAGAAACAGGTACATATTTAAATAAATTGCAAAAAATATCAGCTAAAGATCAATGTATACAACTCATGTCTTTACCAGAATATCAAATGTGTTAATATGGACAGACGTCATTTTTTAAAAAATACAACATTAGCGAGTAGCTTATTCTTTGTGCCTAGTTTTATTCGGGCTTTTGAAGATACGCTTTCCACTAATTTAGGTTATAAACGTTTGGTAATTATTCAATTATCTGGCGGAAATGACGGCTTGAATACCATTGTGCCATTTAATAATGATATTTATTACAGATCCAGACCGAAATTGGCTTTAAAACGTCCGGATTTAATTTCTATAACGGATGAATTAGGTTTTCATAAGTCTCTAAAACCTTTAAAGCGGTTGTATGATCAAGGTCATTTGGCCATCATTAATAATGTAGGATATCCCAATCCAAATAGATCACATTTTAGAGCAATGGATATTTGGCAAACTGCCAGTCCATCAAATAAATATTATACTAATGGCTGGATAGGTCGCTTTTTAGATAAGCACGGAAACGAACCTCACAATGCTATTGAATTAAACGAGGGTTTATCATTAGCCTTGCAAGGGAAAAAATTGAGTGGGATGGCTTTTACCAATCCAAATACATTTTATCAATTATCTCAAGATCCGTTTATCAAACAAGTCACCAAACAAAATGAAGACACACATTTAAGCGAGCATAATTTGGGATATTTGTATAAAACCATGATATCTGCAGAATCATCAGCCAAATATATCCATGAGAAAAACACAATTAAAAATAGTTCTGTTAGCTACCCTCAAAATGGGTTTGCTCAACAGTTAAAAACAATGGCTTCTTTAATAAACTCCCGATTAAAAACTAAAGTGTTTTATGCCTCATTGGATGGTTTTGATACGCATGTAAACCAGGAAAATAAACACAGTAAACTTTTAAAAATATATGCGGAAAGTGTGGATGCTTTCGTGAAGGATTTAAAAAAGCACGATTCATTTGATGACACATTAATTTTAACCTTTTCGGAATTTGGCAGACGCGTTAAACAAAACTCGGGTAATGGAACAGATCATGGAACCGCAAATAATATTTTCATTATTGGAAATAAGTTAAAAAAACCTGGCGTTTATAATCCGTTAGCTAGTTTATCTGATTTAGATGATAATGGTGATGTAAAATTTGAAATTGATTTTAGAGCCATTTACGCAACCGTTTTAAATAAATGGTTGGATGCTGATGCCGAACCTATTTTGAATCATCCATTTAATCAATTGGATTTTATATAAAAAAAACCTTGAAAAAATTCTGCTTCAAGGTCTTTTCTTTTGTGAAATTAGGTTTTACGCTCGTGTAAAAATTAAATGTCTGATACCAAATCCTTGTTGCTCTAAAATGAGTTCAGTTTCAGTAATGGATATTATTTTTGAAGTTTCATCTCCAGAATCAGTGATAATTTTAACACCATTTTCTCCATCAACTTGGAGAAGTATGTAAGTGCCATTAAGAACACCATCAGAAATACAATTGTCATCATCATCTTCATTGAAAAATTCTACTTGCGCTTCTCCATTTAGAGAAAATTGATAGTAGGTTCTTTTGACGCAAGTGGTTAAGGGAAGTTGTATGCCTGAATTAGGGTCTTCTACTGCTACTATATTCCATCTGTATGCTATTTTTTCTTGAATAGATCGTTCTGGAATAAATGCAACGCTATCATCATCTTTACTGCAGTTGAATACTGTTAAAAAACTTATCGCTAAAATTAAAATTTTAAAATGTTTCATAATATATTGTATTTGCTATTTTATGTTTGTAATTTCAAAAGGTTAACAATTAGTATTAAAAAACCCTTTAAAAATATGATATTAAAAAGGGTTTTAAATTTATTTTTTGATTAGGTAACTATTCTCCCCATTGTTTTTGTGGCGTATATAAGCCTTGGTATAAGTAAATTATTTCAGTAGAAATATTTGCAGCTGGGAAAGAGGTTACATCACCATTATCAGCATAGCAAGTTTTGTCGGCTGAAGAATTTATATAAGCAATATCACCCGGCGAATACACTGCAATATAGGCCTCATTTGATGAGCCAACACCATTATCATTTTTTAAAACAAAATAGTTATCACCCATATCATGTTCAGGTAATGGTCTTCCCCAACCAATAAATCCGATGAGTGGATCTGTAACAGAAATTTTAACTCTGGCACCAACAACATTATCCGATAAAGAATGGTATTTAAAGCCAAAGAAATAATTATCGACTGGTAGATTAGGGCTACCACCTACATTGGTTGCCGTAACATTGTCTATTGAAGATGCACCTGCTGTTAGGTAATCAGTAACAGTTGAGCCTAGCCTAGAAACTTGATTTAAACGTTCAGCTAAAAGTTCGTATTCTGCTTCTGTAATTACTATCCAATCGTTATTTGGTGTTGCTAAATAATCAGCTTTGGAAGTTGATAAAAAGTGAGCAATATCATCAATGTTGGTCAAATCAATCGTAACATTGGTGGTGCTATTATTATTTAAATCTCTTACAACTGCAGTAATTGACGGATTGGTTTCAAAATCAAAAACCAATGCGTTATTTACAATTAAATTTCCCGTAGAAGGGTCAATACGTAAAGCACCATTTATAGATTGAGACGTAATACTGAAATTAGTAGAAGATGCGCCAGTTGTAGGAATAGTTCCAATTAATAAACCCTCTGTCGGATTTTCATTTATTGTTCTGTTAAAACTAGTTGCAGGAGGAGCTTGCGCATCATTAATGTCGTCGTCGCTGCTACAATTAAATAAACATAATAGGATTACTGCTACAGTTAAATTTTTTAAAATATTCATATTTATTAGATTTAGTTATTTAGAATTTTATGGCTAAAGGAGGGAAAGGTTAACAATATATATAATTTTTTTTAGAAAACTACATAACATTTTGGTTACAAGGAGGTTGTGTAAGAAAAACCGTATGATTCTTATGAAAGACAGCTAATTATTAGATTTTCCCTTGAAAACAAAAAGCCTATCAAAAAGTAAAAATTACTTTTTTCAAGGCTTTGTAGTATAGTTGATTAATAGCAAAGCAAATATAAGTTAAAGAAGACGGGATTAATTTAAGAATGGATAGTTGGTATCGTATTTTTCATCTTTGGTACTTATTTGTGTATAATCAAACTTTAATCATATTGTACTTTTCTTAAAATTCGCATGGTTCGTTTAAGTAACTCATAGATTTCTGGAAACTTTTTAAGAACTAATTTTGCCGTGTTTAATTTATGTATAGCATCTTTAAAATCATTTAAATAGCAGATTAAATAGGAGGCTGGTAAATTTTTTTAAATCAACTAACTGGTTTATTGATAATGTTTGTCCGCTTATTAAATAATCTAAAAGTGCATTATTAGCATTGTAAATATGATGCAGTACTTTTTTATCATATTGTGGTGGCTCAAAAATAAGTTGGCTATCAAAAGTATATTTGCCATGCTCGGAAAACTGTATCGTGGTTTCTTCCAACGGATAATATCTAAATCCCTGTTGCAAACCTAAATTAATGTATTCAACAGTTTTAAAGGAATCTTCTGTAAAGGTTATAGAAACTTCATCCAATGCCGAATAAAATAATCGGACTTGTTCATTAATTAATTCAATATCTACTCTTGAATAGAAGGTTTCATTTTTAACTATTTTCTTTTGTCCAGCCCAACACACCACAAAATATTCTTTAAAGACTTTGTATTGCGGATTATAATCTTTCCGAGCTTTCATAAAATCGAACACACCATCTAATGTATGTTCCATATTATTTCGAGAATGCGCTTCAATAGCGTGAACTATTTCTGAATTACTATCAGTAATTTCAATATCAAAAACTTTGGGCATGCTGATGCTACCGTCTCTAAAAAAAAACGGCGCCTCCATAGTATTTCCAGATATTCTTACGTAAGGAAGTTATTTTTCCAGTTGCGCGAATAGTTACCAACCCAACGACTTTTCCTTCTGGTAAATGTGGAAATGAAATGTTTTCGTATTGAACAATTGGTGGATTGGTTAAGTATGCATTAATCAGGTTTTGGATTTTACTGTCATCAAAAAAATCTACACCAATAATTTCGCTATCTTCATCTTCCACACCAATAACGATATAGGAATTGTTTTTAGGATTGCTATTGGAAAGAGCACAAACATGTTTTAAAAATTTGGCTTTCCCTTCTTTGAGACTAATATCAATCCTGCGCTTTTTATCATAAAAACTGTTCTCATCATTATGGGCTAGTAAGTTTTTTATAAGAAGGCGTTTGTTAATCATGATTACTTCCCAAGAAAGTGGGATCTTCTTTATTTAAAAGTCCTTTTTAACAATTGTACTACTCGCTTGTGCTGTACAAAACATCAACACATCTGCAATATTAACATGTTGAGGTCTGGAAATTGCAAAATAAATAACATCGGCAACATCTTCAGGCTGCAGTGCTTTGTATCCTTTATAGACAGAGTTTGCTTGTTCTCCACCTTTAAAACGGACTTGCGAAAATTCGGTTTCTACCAATCCAGGATTTATAGCACAGACTTTAATGCCATGCGGATTTAAATCTAATCGCATGCCTTCTGTTATCGCCAAAACCGCATGCTTACTCGCACAGTAAATATTTCCTTTTGGGTATACTTCCTTCCCAGCTGATGAGCCTATATTAATGATATGACCTGATTCTCTAGCAATCATTTGTGGCATAATCAATTTGCTGACATATAATAGTCCTTTCACATTAATATCCATCATAGCATCCCAATCGTCCACATTACCATCTTGAATGGCATCCATGCCATGTGCATTTCCAGCGTTGTTTATTAAAATATCAATCTGTTTAAATTCTTCCGGTAAGCTTTCAATAGCTTGTTTTGCAGCAGACAAATCGCGAACATCAAAATTCAAGGTATGGACTTCGGTTTGCTTTTGAAGCGCCAATTTTATGGTATCCAAACGTTCTTGACGTCTGCCACATAATATCAAATGGATTCCGTGTTTAGCAAATTCATGAGCTGTAGCACGACCAATTCCGCTGGTTGCTCCAGTAATTAATGCAGTTTTTGTAGACATTTTTTTATATTATTTTTTACTTTTTATCTATAGAATATATTCGTTCTTAAATAACTTTCGGTGTTAATTTAATTGAAATACTACGCAATTTAAATGTTAGAGTGATTCTTTTTTTAAATAAACCGTTAAATTTTTAATAATTCACACAGAAAACATCCTTTATTTTTTAACCAATTATTAACAGGCTGAAAGCAAAAATTTTAACAATTTAGCAGACTGAAATAAACCCATTATTTTCGGGTGTTTTAAATAGAAAAAAGAATGGAAGAAACGCGCACAATTGACATTGCGTCTATTAACGAGAAAATTGAAAAAGAAAGTGCTTTTATCGATTTACTGATGTTTGAAATGAACAAAGTTATCGTTGGGCAAAAGCACATGCTCGAACGTTTACTAATTGGTTTGTTAGGTCAAGGTCACATTTTGTTAGAAGGTGTTCCTGGTTTAGCAAAAACGTTAGCTATTAATACACTTGCTCAAGCTGTTCAAGGTTCTTTTAGCAGGATACAATTTACTCCAGATTTATTGCCTGCCGATGTGGTTGGTACATTAATCTATAACATGAAGGAAAACGATTTCAAAATAAAGAAAGGTCCCATTTTTGCCAATTTCGTATTAGCAGATGAGATTAACCGTGCACCTGCAAAAGTACAATCGGCTTTATTGGAAGCCATGCAAGAAAAGCAAGTAACCATTGGTGATGAAACTTTTATTTTAGATAAACCATTTTTAGTAATGGCAACCATGAACCCAGTAGAGCAAGAAGGTACTTATCCGTTACCAGAAGCACAAGTGGACAGGTTTATGCTGAAAGCTGTTATTGATTATCCGAAAATAGAAGATGAACAATTGATTATGCGTGCCAATTTAAAAGGTGCTTTTGATAAAGTAAATCCTGTTGTTTCAGTAGCTCAAATTTTACAAGCACAAAAATCGGTTCGTGAGGTTTATATGGATGAGAAAATTGAAAAATATATTCTTGATATTATTTTCGCAACACGTTATCCAGAAAAATATAAGTTGGCTGAATTAAAACCACTTATTTCTTTTGGAGCTTCACCTCGTGGAAGTATTAACTTGGCAACAGCAGCTAAATGTTATGCTTTTATTAAACGTCGTGGTTATGTAATTCCGGAAGATGTGCGTGCTGTAATTTATGATGTATTGCGCCACAGAATTGGAATTACCTATGAAGCAGAAGCAGAAAATATCACGTCTGAAGATATTATCAGTAAAATTGTAAATGAGATTGAAGTACCTTAAAATGAGTTTTCAGTTTTCAGTTTTCAGTATTCAGTTGCAGTAAGCAGTTAAAAGGTTTGCTAGAATATGAATACAAGATAAATTGAAAACTGCGACTGAACACTGTTTACTGAAGCGATGGATACAAAAGAATTACTAAAAAAAGTACGAAAAATAGAGATTAAGACGCGCAGGTTGTCTGATCATATTTTTGGAGGTGAATACCATTCTACCTTCAAAGGTCGTGGTATGACTTTTAGTGAAGTTCGTCAATATCAATATGGTGATGATGTTCGAAATATTGATTGGAATGTAACAGCCAGAACCAACGAACCACATATTAAAGTATTTGAAGAAGAACGCGAGCTCACTATGATGCTTATGGTGGATATTTCGGGTTCTGAATTTTTTGGAACAGATTCCCAATTTAAAAATGAAATCGTTACTGAAATTGCTGCAACATTGGCATTTTCGGCGACTCAAAATAATGATAAAATAGGCTTAATCTTATTTACCGATGCTATTGAGCTTTATATTCCACCTAAAAAAGGACGCTCGCATGTTTTACGAATTATTCGTGAACTCATCGAGTTTAAGCCACAAAGCCAAAAAACAGATATTTCCGAAGCACTTAAATTTTTATCAAATGTCATGAAGCGAAAGGCTATTGTTTTTGTGCTTTCTGATTTTATGACAGATGAGTATCGTCACAATCTAAAAATTGCAGCTGGACGGCATGATATTTCTGGTATTCGCGTGTATGATAGGCATGAAGAAAGTATGCCAAATTTAGGAATGGTGCAAATGCAAGACCAAGAAACTGGTCAAAGTATTTTGGTAAATACAGGATCTAAAAGTGTCCGTTTAGGTTACAGTAAACATTATAATGATCGCGTCACCTATTTTAAGGAAAGTTTTTCAAAATCGGGAGCAGGCGCTATTGATTGTCGTGTGGATGAAAGTTACGTTAAAAAATTATTAGGTTATTTCAAGCAAAGAAGCTAATTGATATTAAAATTTATGAATCAATATTTACACTATAAGAAACATACAACTTCCGTTTTTGGTTTACCATTAGCGGTTCTGTTTTCTTGTATGTTATTTCTTTTTTCAGCAGTTTCTGTAGCACAAGTAAAATCGGCTGCCGATGTTTCTGAAATTAAAATTGGCGAGCAAATCACGTTTCGAGTAGAAGTAGAAGCTGATAGTACAGATTTAGTTGTTTTTCCTGAAGGCGCTACATTTTTACCTTTAGAAATTATCGAATCCTATGATATTGATACCACTAAAAATGCTGAGAAATTCAATCTTATTAAAAAATACGGATTAACCCAATTTGATTCAGGAGCCTATACTATTCCAAGGCAAAAAATTATTATTAATGATAAAACATTGTTTACAGATTCATTAAAAATTATTGTAAATCCGGTTGTTATTGATACCACCAAACAAGGTTTGTATGCTATCAAACCAATCATTAGTGTGGATAAAAGCAGTAGTAATTGGTGGAAAATAGCGCTCATCATTTTATTCGCTATCGCTTTAGTAGCCGCTTTATTATATTGGTTTGTTTGGCGAAAAAAACCATTAACCGAAGAAGAAAAAATTGCTCTTTTACCACCTTATGATCGTGCAAAATTAGCCTTAAAACAATTGGACGAACATCGCTATTTAGAAGAAGAATCGTATAAAGAATACTATTCCGAGTTAACGTTGGCCATCCGAAGATATTTAGATGAAAAGGTTTACGACCACGCTTTAGAAAGCACGACAGACGAACTTATTTCACGTTTATATTTGTTGAAAGAAGGAAATCAAATTGATTTAAGTCCTGAAACCATTAAGAATCTAGAAAGCATTTTTAAGCGTGCCGATTTAGTGAAATTCGCCAAATCATCACCAGATAAGGAATTAGCCAAGTTTGACAGAAAAACGATTGATGAAGAAATTGATCACGTAAAAGAGGTGTTACCAGAACCTAGCGAAGAAGAAAAGCTATTAAACGAACAATATAAAGAAGCTCAAGAACGCAAAAAGAAACGTCGGAAAATTATTATTTCAGCGCTCGTAGTTCTGGGATTATTGGTAGCGACTTTTGTTGGTTTTGGATTCAAATATGGTTTCAATTATGTAAAAGATACCATGCTTGGTAATAACAGTTTGGAATTATTGGAAGGCAATTGGGTAACGAGTGATTATGGTTTTCCGCCAATAATCATTTCAACGCCTGAAGTTTTAAAACGAATTGAATCTGATTCTGTAAGTAGTGATAATGCTCAAGTGGATTATACCACATTTAATTTTGGAAGTTTAGGTAATAATCTAAACATCACGTTGAATACTGCCACGCTAAAAAATCAGAAACCTGAAGATTCCATTAATCTAGTTGCTGTTTCAGAAAAGGCCATTCAAGACCTGGAAAATAAAGGTGCAACGACTATTATTGTGAAGAATGAGAAATTTGTAACACCTAATAATGCTGAAGGTTTAAAAACATTTGGTTACGCGCAATTTCCTATTGGGAAATCGGAATCCTTTGTGGAAGGCGAATATATTTTGCTCCATTTTACCACTAAAAACATCATTCAACAAATCATAATTATTTGGCAGAAAGATGACGAATATGCAGTGGATATGGCAGAGCGTATAGAAAATTCAGTTGAACTAAAACCTACTGCGGAATGATGATTTTTGAAGGCGTAGAATTTTTAGACAAACAGTTTTTCTGGCTTTTGCTAGCATTGCCACTTGCCATTATTTGGTATGTTGTAAAGCATAATAAGCAAACGGCTGAATTAAAAATATCCAGTATTAAAGGATTTCAGGTAACACCATCCATTTTACCAAAATTCAGACATCTACTATTCGTTTTACGCTTGTTGGCATTGGCAGCTTTAATAACCGCTTTAGCAAGACCACGTTCGGTAGATGTGAGTACCAAAACGAAAACCACTCGTGGTATTGATATCGTTATGGCAATTGATGTTTCCGCAAGTATGTTGGCTAAAGATTTAAAACCAAATCGTCTAGAAGCTCTAAAAGAAGTGGCTGCAGAATTTATTGAAGGCAGACCAAACGATAGAATTGGTTTAGTAGAATATGCAGGAGAAAGTTATACTAAAACACCTATTACAAGCGATAAAGCCATTGTGTTAAGATCCTTGAAAAGTATAGAATATAACACCATTATTGAAGGCGGAACAGCCATTGGAATGGGATTGGCAACTGCTGTAAACCGTTTAAAAGATAGCAAAGCCAAAAGTAAAGTTATCATTTTATTAACTGATGGAGTTAATAATTCCGGATTTATCGATCCAAAAATTGCTAGTGAATTAGCCGTAGAATATGGTATAAAAACCTACACCATTGGTTTAGGGACTAATGGTTTAGCATTGTCGCCAGTTTCCATGGTAAACGGAAATCTGCAGTATAGTCGCGTGCAAGTTGAGATTGATGAAGATTTGCTAAAAGAAATTGCTGATGCTACAGGCGGAAAGTATTTTCGAGCCACGAATAATGAAAAGCTAGCTGAAATTTATGAGGAAATTAACAAGCTAGAAAAAACAGAAGTCGAAGAGTTTAAATTTTATAATTATCAAGAATTATTTAGGCCTCTAGTGTTTTTAGCAGGATTATTACTGCTATTAGAAATGTTATTACGCGTCACTATTTTTAGAAGTTTTGTATAAATAAAAATAAGATAAAGAGAAAATCGCCTGTTATTCATTTGAAGAATTTCAAACTGAATACTGCGACTGAAAACTAAAAAATGTATCAATTAGAAGAAAAAATATGGTTTTGGGTATTAGCAATTATTCCGGTAATGATGCTCGTGTATTTATTGCTTCAATTTTGGAAAATACGGACCCAGAAAAAATTTGCGGATAAGCAATTATTAAAACGATTAAGTCCTAATAAATCTGTATTTAAAACAGCATTGAAAGTGGTAGTTTTAAGTTTAGCTTTTGCCAGTTTAGCAATCGCTTTAGTAAATCCGAAAATAGGAACCAAACTAGAAACAGTCAAACGTGAAGGTGTGGATATTGTTTTTGCGGTAGATGTTTCTAAAAGTATGTTAGCTGAAGATATTGCTCCAAACCGTTTAGAAAAAGCGAAACAATTGGTTACGCAAATCATCAATAACTTGGCAGGCGATCGGGTTGGAATTATTGCTTATGCAGGAAAAGCGTTTCCACAATTGCCGATAACTACGGATTATGTGTCGGCAAAAATGTTTCTGCAAGGCATGAATACCGATATGTTATCGTCACAAGGAACAGCCATTGATGAGGCGATTGAGCTTTCTAAAACGTATTATGATGACGAGCAACAAACCAATCGCGTTTTAATTATTATTTCGGATGGTGAAGATCATTCAGACATGTCCGAAAATGTGGCAGCAGAAGCTAATGAAGAAGGCATTCGGATTTTTACAATTGGTGTAGGTGACGCCAAAGGTGGTCCAATTCCCATTAAAAGAAATGGCGTTGTTTTGAATTACAAAAAAGATAACACAGGCGAAACGGTCATTACCAAATTAGACGAAAGCACCTTAATGAAAATTGCCGAAGAAGCTAACGGAACCTATATAAACGGACGAAATACTAATGATGTTGTAGAAACCATTACAGATATTTTAAATGGCATGGATAAACAAGAATATGAAGCCAAACAATTTGCTGATTTTAAAGATCAATTTCAGTGGTTTTTAGGCTTGGCTATTTTCTTCTTATTCATTGATGTTTTCTTATTAGAACGTAAAACAGGCTGGTTAAAACGCTTAAATCTATTCAACGAAAATCTATAAAAATTTTATAAAATATTTAACGGATTAAAACCCAGTTGTTTTATACTTTTAAAGGCACCAATGAAACACCTATTTCTTTACATATTCGCCCTAGTTACGGTATCTGCTTTTTCGCAAGAAGAAGAACAGAAAGCCCAAATTAAAGCCGCAAAAAATGCGAACGATCTCGTTTTTGAAGGAAATGATCTTTTAGATAAAGACGATTTCGTTTCAGCTGAAATGGCATACCGCGAAGCTATTTCTGAAGCACCTTCGGAAACGGTAGGAAGTTATAATTTAGGAACCTCATTCATTCAAGAAGGTAACTTAGAGGAAGCTTTATATCAACTGCAAAAAACAGCCAAATCAGCAACGTCCAAAATAGAAAAACATCAAGCATTTCATAATATTGGAAATATTTTGATGCAGAACAAAAAGTGTAAAGAAGCGGTAGAAGCTTATAAAGGTGCTTTACGAAATAATCCTACAGATGATGAATCTCGTTACAATTTGGCATTAGCTAAAGAGTGTGCCAAGCAGCAGGAGGAACAGAATCAGGACGATAACAAAGACCAAGATAAGCAAGACGAAAATAAAGATCAAGACAAGGAAAAAGACAAAGAAGGCGATAAAGACGACCAGAAAGATAAAGGCGATCAAGATAAAAAAGAAGGCGACGATAAGAAAGATGAAGACGGAAAGCCTAAAGATGATAAAGAAGACAAAGGCAAAGAGAATCAAGATCCAGAAAAAGACAAGCAGCAACAAAAACCGCAGCCACAACCTGGACAAATGTCGCCACAGCAAATGAAAAACTTGCTAGAAGCTATGAATAATCAAGAAGCCAAGGTGCAGGAAAAAATGAATGCGCAAAAAGAAAAAGGCGTTAAAGTGCAAACCGAAAAGGATTGGTAAAATCAGTTATTTGATTTTGGTTTAAAAAATAGAAGTTAGAGCTTACAGATAAGAGGATAGAACGACATCATGAAACTCAAAAAACATATTACACTAATTTTAATGCTGCTTACAGTCAGCATCGCGAGTGCTCAAATAACTTTTGAAGCTAAAGTCAGCAAGAAAAAGTTGGGCATAAATGAGCGCTTGCGCATTGATTTTGAGATGAACAAAGATGGTGATAATTTTAATCCACCAGACTTTAATAATTTCACGGTTGTGGGTGGTCCCAATCAAGCCGTTAGCAATTCTTGGATAAATGGTAAACGTTCATACGCCAAAACCTATAGTTATTTTTTAGCACCAAAACGTACAGGAAACTTTACCATTAATCAAGCGGTTATTGAAATTGATGGTGAAATTTATAAAACAACACCAATTTCTGTTACGGTAACATCAGCTGTTGAAACACCTAAAGATGGAAATAATGCGGATTATATCGCTTCAGAAAACATACATCTGGTTGCCGAAATTTCAGATGACAAACCGTATTTAAACGAAGCCATAACGGTCGTGTACAAACTATATGTGTCGCCTGATACTGGAGTCAGTAATTGGCGTGAAATTGACAATCCGAAGTACAGCGATTTCTGGAGTCAGAATATTGACATCCGACAACTTAAAGTCCAGAATGGAACCTATAAAGGTGAAGATTATCGCTATGTGGTTTTACGTAAAACGGTTTTATATCCTCAAAAAACAGGTGAATTAGAAATTGAACCTTTAAGCTTGGATATTACGGTTGAGGTTCCAACCAATCGTCGTGATATTTTTGGTGGTCGCTTGATGCAGCAAGGTCATAAAACAGTTTCTGCAGGTAAACGAACCATTAATGTGAAGCCACTTCCAGAACAAGGAAAACCAGCGGATTTTACAGGTGCTGTTGGCGATTTTAATTTTAAAGTCACAACCTCCAAAGTATCATTAAATGCTACCGAATCTTTACAGGCTAAGGTGGAAGTTTCCGGTTCTGGGAACTTAAAATTATTCCAGTTACCAAAATTAAATTTACCAAGTTCATTAGAAGTTTTTGAGCCAGAACATACTGAAGATGTTCGGACGAATTTAAACGGGATGCAAGGAAGTATTGCAGATAGTTATACGGTTGTACCACAATTTAAAGGGAAATATCCAATTCCAAATATTTCGTTTTCTTACTTCGATTTAAAATCCAAATCTTATAAAACTATCAATTCTAATGAGATTGTAATTGATGTGTTGCAAGGTCCAACAAGTCAAACCAGTGATCAAGATATCACATCTGTTGGAGGCGATAAACAACGGGTTGTTTTAAATAATAATCAATTCGCTTTCATTAAAACAGATACGAAGTTATATAGCACAAAACCATCGCATTTTTTTAAATCCCTTGAGTTTTGGGCAGCCCTTTTAATACCTTTTTTAGTCATTCCGTTAGTTATTGTTTTTAAGAAAAATAAAGATAAACGTGATGCTGACGTTTTCGGGAATAAAATCCGTAAAGCGGATAAACTGGCTAAAAAGTATTTAAGCCAAGCCAAAAAAGCGCTCGGCCAAAAAGAGGCTTTTTATGTGGCTCTTGAAAAAGCGTTGCATAACTACTTAAAAGCAACCGTTCATATTGAAACAAGCGATTTAAGCAAAGATAAAATTCAAGAATTATTGTATAAAGGTCAAGTTCGTCCAGAAACCATAGCGAGCTTTATTGCTATATTGAAAAATTGTGAATTGGCAAGATATACACCAATTACCCAAGTGGAAATGGAGCAGGATTATCAACGTTCTGCGGATACGATTTCGCAAATAGATAAAGAAATTAAATAGACATGTTACCGATTATGAAATTTCAAAAAACATATGTTTTCTCTTTAATTTTTGCTTTTTTAGGTTTGTGCTCGTTTGCTCAAAACACACAATTATTTGAGCAAGGAAACGCGCTATATAATGATGCCAAATTTGAGGAAGCTATTACTAAATATCAGCAGATCTTGGATGCAGACATGCATTCAGCAGAATTATATTTCAATTTAGCCAACGCACATTACAAGCTCAATCATATTGCACCTAGTATTTTTTATTATGAAAAAGCACTACAATTAGCGCCAGATGATGCGGATATTAAGCAGAATATGACCTTTGCCCAAAACATGACTTTAGATGCCATTGATGTCGTTCCCGAAGTAGGTGTATCTAAAGTTATAAACCAAGTTTCCCATGTAATTAGTTTCGATGCTTGGGCAACATTGGCTATTTGTTTTGTGTTACTGTCGGTTTTTGCATTTATCAATTACTATTTAGCTAACGGAACCCGAACCAAGCGTTTCTCGTTCACAATTGGTTTCATTGGATTATTATTAATGATCGGCTCTGTAGTTTCTGCTTTTAACAAATTTGATTTGGATAAAAGCGATAATCCGGCTATTGTGTTCGCTCAAGAAAGTATAATAAAAAGTGAACCTAATTTACGTAGTACAGAAGCCTTTGTACTTCATGAAGGCACTAAAGTTCAAGTATTAGATACCATTGAAAACTGGAAGAAAATTAAACTTTCGGATGGTAAAGAAGGTTGGATTCCTGCCACTGATATTAAACTACTTAATTCGTTTTAAAGATTATTTAACATTCCTAAAATTAGAAATCTGTATATTTGCATTTCAATTCTAAAAAATGTGTAAAAAAACTATTGCAATTTTATTCTCAATTTTATTTTTGGCGTTCATTTCAGCGCCAGCAGTAATTGTTGCATTAGATGATACCGTAGACGTATCCATGTTTTATAGTATTGCCGAAGAAGAAAATGAAAATATTAAGTTTCCATTATCAGTTAATGATATTAATGAACTTAATACTATGTACTTAATAGATTCAAAAGAATATTTAGGCTATACGTATAAACAATATCCTAAACCACATCTTAATTTAATTTTCCCACCACCAGATTTTATCTAATATTTTATTCGTTCGACATTGATTGTCATCAAAGAAATATTAAAATACCTATTGAAATCTTTTCAATAGGATAAAATCATTATATAAAATGTTTAAAACATTAAAAAGCGACTTGCCTGCAAGTGTAGTAGTATTTTTTGTTGCCTTACCATTGTGTTTAGGTATAGCTCTTGCCAGTGGAGCACCCTTATTTTCAGGATTAATAGCTGGTATTATTGGAGGAATTGTAGTAGGAGCCTTAAGTGGTTCTAAAATTGGAGTTAGTGGTCCTGCAGCTGGTTTGGCTGCTATAGTATTAACTGCCATTGGTACGTTAGGAGGTTATGAAAATTTTTTTGGTAGCCGTTGTATTAGGTGGAATTATTCAATTAGTTTTTGGCGTACTAAAGGCTGGAATTATTGGATATTATTTTCCATCATCTGTTATTAAAGGAATGCTTACAGGTATAGGAATTATCATTATTTTAAAACAAATTCCACACTTTTTTGGCTATGATGGAGAACCAGAAGGTTCTGATAGTTTTACCTGGTCGTCGGGTGAAAATACATTTTCTGCACTCTTAAATATTTTTGATAACCTTATTTTAGGTTCTATGGTTGTTGGATTTATTGCTTTGGGTATTTTGCTACTATGGAGTAATGTTTTAGCTAAAAAAGGGAAGTTTTTCGAAATTATCCAAGGGCCTTTAGTGGCTGTGGTAGTTGGTATTGTTTTTTATATTGTTAGCCAATCCAATGAATCATTAGCTATTGCACAAACGCATTTAGTGAGTGTACCAGTTCCAGATAGTTTCGATTCTTTTGTTGGCCAATTTAGTTTTCCTAATTTCTCTGTCATTACGAATCCAGAGGTATGGATTATTGCTTTCACCATTGCTTTAGTAGCAAGTTTAGAAACCTTGTTAAGTGTTGAGGCAACGGATAAACTCGATCCAGATAAAAATGTTACACCAACTAATAGAGAATTATTGGCACAAGGAACCGGCAATATTATTTCAGGTTTAGTTGGAGGATTACCTATAACACAGGTAATTGTTAGAAGTTCGGCCAATATTCAATCTGGTGGAAAAAGTAAAATGTCCGCTATTATTCATGGATTTTTATTGTTAATTTCAGTGATAGCAATTCCTACTTTACTGAACAAGATTCCGCTATCAGTATTAGCAGCAATTTTATTGATTGTTGGTTATAAACTAGCAAAACCAGCCTTATTTATGAAGATGTATAAACTAGGTTGGAAGCAATCTGTACCGTTTTTTGTAACTGTATTAGGAATTGTTTTCACAGATTTATTAGTCGGAATTGGTTTAGGTTTGGCTGTTGGGATTGTTGTAATCCTTTTAAAAAGCTACCAAAACTCTCATTTCCTTCATATTGAAGATAAAAGTAATGGAAAACATAGAATTAAAATGGAACTTGCCGAAGAGGTAACCTTCTTTAATAAAGGTGCTATTTTAAAAGAGCTAGATAGCTTACCAAGAGATACTTATTTGGAGTTTGATGTTACTAAAACAAGATATCTTGATTATGATATTGTGGAAATTTTAGATGATTTTGCTTTTAAGGCTAAAGAAAGAAACATTGATATAAAATTAATTTCAAAGCGTGGCATTGTTGAAAATCCACCAAGCTTTATTAACTTCTTTGAATTAAGACCAAAATCTAGTATCAGTTTAAGCTAAAGTACTATGAAAAAAAATAAATATAATATTTTGGTGCTTTCTGATTTGAAAGAAACTAATAACGAATTACTGCAAAGAACCATTAGATTAACCAATAAAGTTGATAAAAGTCTACATTTTTTTCATGTTAAGAAACCAATAGATGTTGTTAAAAGAGATAGTCAATTATCTACTTTGCGGACAATTAGTGAACAACATACATTAATTAGAAAAGAAATAGTAAAATTAGTGGATCCAGTGGTCAAAACTCAAAATTTTGAAATTGACCATAGTTATGCTTTTGGAAATGTAAAAAATGAAATTGGAGATTATATAGCTAAAAATAATCCAGATATTATTGTTTTAGGAAAACGAAAATCTAAACCAATTAGTATTTTGGGAGATAGTATTACCGAATTCGTGTTGAAAAATCATAAAGGAATTATTATGATTGTTAATAACTATCAGATTTTGCAAACAGACCAAACATTGGCTTTGGGGATTCTTAATAGTGAATCTGCTTTTATGGAAAATGAATTTCCTCAAGACTTATTTACTGGAGCAAACGAATCTTTAGTAACATTCAGTTTTGCAGAAAAACTGGATAAAGTTGATGATAGCAAACACGAATTACAGGCAAAATCTACAGAATATGTTTTCGAACATAATGATAATACGATACAAAATCTATCAAAATACGTAGCTAAAAGCAGTATAAATTTACTCCTAATAAATAGGAATAATAAAAAAGAAACAAAACAAAATAATGTAAAAGAATTAGAAATTAAAAGTATGATTGATAAGTTAAATGTATCCCTTTTAATATCTGGACAAAATAATTAAAAAACAAATTTATGAAAGCGCACACAAGAGAAACACAAGCTACAATGACTCCTCTGAAGTCATTAGAATATTTAAAAGAAGGTAATATTAGGTTCCAAAATAACCTAAAAGCTAACAGAAATTTGTTGGAGCAAGTAAATGATACTAGTGATGGTCAATTTCCATTTGCAACAATTTTAAGTTGTATAGATTCTAGAGTATCCGCCGAACTAGTTTTCGACCAAGGTTTGGGTGATATTTTTAGCGTTCGTATTGCAGGAAATTTCGTGAATGAAGATATTCTAGGGAGTATGGAATTTGGCTGTAAATTAGCAGGAACTAAACTTATTGTAGTTTTAGGTCATACTAGTTGTGGAGCCATAAAAGGCGCCTGCGATGATGCTCAACTAGGGAACTTAACAAAAATGTTAAGTAAAATAAAACCCGCTGTAGGTGCCGTTTCCGAACCTCAAGATGAAAGTTTAAGAAACTCTGAAAATTTAGAATTTGTTGATTCAGTTTCGGCAAAAAATGTCGAATTAACAATTAATAGAATTCATGCCGAAAGTCCTGTTTTAAGTGAAATGGAAAAAAATGGTGAAATTATGATTGTTGGCGCCATGTACGATCTTAATACTGGTGAGGTTACTTTCTTTTAGAGATAACTTATTTAAGAAATAGTTTAGGTAGCATTAGTTTTTTTAATGCTACCTTGCTATTTAAAGATATAGGGTCTTACATTTTATTGACGATCTTAATTTTGGCCTATAAATTTTACATTTAGGATTCAGAAAAATGTAACTATCTATTAAGAAAGGTTGTAGTGTCTTCAATGCATATTGGGTGTCCTTTAAAAAAGGAATCATCTAAAATGATTATATTTTTGGTTTTTATTCTTTAAATTACATAAAAATTATATTAACTATTATGAAAAATTTATTTTCAAACTTTAAAGGCGATGCCTTTGGAGGTATTACTGCTGGTATTGTAGCATTACCATTGGCGTTAGCTTTTGGTGTGTCATCTGGTTTAGGTCCTAGTGCAGGACTTTATGGTGCCATTTTTATCAGTTTTTTTGCTGCTCTTTTTGGGGGAACGAACACGCAAATTTCAGGACCAACAGCTCCTATGACAGCGGTAAGTATGGTTGTTATTGCAGGAATTATAGCCGTTAATGATGGCGATGTTGCTAAAGCTTTACCAGCAATTTTAACCGTATTTTTATTGGCAGGTTTAATTCAAATTGGTTTGGGTGCTCTAGGCTTGGGTAAATACATTCGGTATATTCCGTACCCAGTCGTTTCTGGATTCATGACCGCTATTGGTGTGATTATTTTGATTACGCAAATCCTTCCAGCAGTGGGTTATTATCCAAAAGAAGATACCGAGTTTGTTAACACTTTTAAACCACAAGCCGAGGAAGTTATTCTTCAAAATATTTTGATAGAAGAAGCGGATGAAGGCATCTTAGTACTTGAAGATTTTAAAGAAACACTTACTCGCGCCGAATTGGTTACTGAAGCGGATATTTTAAAGGAATCTAAAACGTTAGCAGCTTCAGAAGCTTCCGGTGTTTTAGGAACCATAAAAGTTTTAAATCGTGCGTTACAAAATATTAATTGGTTAGAAGTTCTATTGGCTTTAGGCACCATACTAATTATTTATGGATTTAAACGGATTACAACAGCTGTACCGAGTACACTAGTTGCTTTGGTGGTTATGTCTGGTGCTGCTATGATTTTTGGATTGAATTATAGACCCATTGAGGAAATTCCGAGTGGATTGCCAATTCCTAATTTGAGCATTATAATCGATTTTAAATTAAGTACTATTACACCTTATATATTTACTGCCTTAACTTTAGCACTTTTGGGAGCCATCGACTCGTTATTAACCAGTGTTGTAGCAGATAATATGACGAAAACTAAACACAAACCTAATAAAGAACTAATTGGTCAAGGTATTGGAAATAGTATTGGTGCCTTTTTTGGTGGTATTCCAGGAGCAGGAGCTACCATTCGTACGGTTGTAAATATCAATTCAGGTGGTAAAACCAAATTATCAGGTATGATTGCTGGATTGCTATTATTAGGAATTCTTCTAATTCCGGGTTTACCAAGTTTAGCTTCAGATATTCCAGCTGCTGTTTTAGCAGGTATTTTAATTACCGTGGGAATTGGAGTCATGGATTATAAAGGTTTAAAAGCCATTCCAAGTTTACCAAAAGATATCAAAATCGGTCCTTTAAAATTGAGCTCGGAAGTCTTAATTATGATTATCGTTTTATTCCTGTCTACCTTTTGGAATCTAGTTTATGCAGTGGGAATTGGTCTTGTGATTGCTTCTTTAATGTTTATGAAAACGATTGGCGATTTAACAGCAAAACGTTCCGATGTCAAGTCGTTAATGAAAGAAAAAGCTTGGGAAGACGAAATCAATTTTCCTGATAAATTAAAAGAAGAAGTATTCATTAAACACTTAAAAGGACCTTTGTTTTTTGGATCTACTAGCGATTTCCAAAGTCTAGCAGCTCAAATTCCGCTAACAGCTAAAACGGTTGTTATCCGTTTAGGACGTATGCAATACATGGATCAATCAGGTTTATATGCTATGGAAGATGTCTTACAGGAATTAAACAAAAATAATATTACCGTACTTTTTGTTGGCTTATTAAAGCAACCAGAATATATGATGGAACGAATTGATATCATTCCAGATTTAATTCCAAAAGACCATATTTTTAGTACATTTAAAGAATGTATGGTATGGATAAAAAATAACGTAAAAGATAAATATTAGAAATTATGGATTTAAACACAGTTTTCCATAATAATAAAGAGTGGATTCAGAATAAATTAGATGTTGATTCCAATTATTTTAAAGAATTAGGTGATGGTCAAAGCCCAGAACTTTTGTACATAGGTTGTTCTGATAGTCGTGTAACAGCCGAAGAACTTATGGGAGCAGAACCTGGCGAAGTTTTTGTTCATAGAAATATAGCCAACATGGTTATAAGCATAGATTTGAATGTCATGTCTGTAATTAATTATGCTGTGGACCATCTGAAAGTAAAACATGTTATTGTTTGTGGCCACTATGCTTGTGGTGGTGTAAAAGCAGCCATGCAATCGGCAGATTTAGGAATTTTAAATCCTTGGTTGCGTAACATTCGCGATGTGTACAGAATTCATAAAGATGAACTAAACGCTATTGAAAATGAAGATAAGCGCTACGACAGACTTGTGGAACTTAATGTGAAAGAACAATGCGTTAATTTAATAAAAACGGCAGCGGTACAAAAAGCGTATCGCGATCGTGGTTTAGAAGTTCATGGTTGGGTTTTTGATGTCCACTCAGGAAAACTAATTGATTTAAAAATCGATTTTGAAAAATACCTGAAAGACATTATGGAAATTTATCATTTAGACTAAAAAGTAAAAGCCACTTCATTTGAAGTGGCTTTTTTATAAGGTTTATTAATTCTTATTGCAATAAACTGTAAACAAATTCTGGATGACCACGTTCACCATCAGCATTTGTTAAAGCTAAAAATTGTAATTTATATAGGTTCCCTTCGGTATCGTTAACTATGTAAAATACATTTTCTTTCAACGAAGGTAAAGTACCTGGTCCACCACCGTTTCTCCAACTGCTTCCAATAGCACGTTGATCATTACTAAAGTTTGTGTCTACTACATTAGCTAATGTAAAATTCTCATAGCTTAATTCAGTATCAACATCCGTATCAATCATATATGCCGTAGCGTCAGATTTGGTGTTATTTACAATAAAATCGCTATAACCATAAGCTCCATATCCAGGGATTTCATTTGTAAACACAGTAAAGTTTAAGTCCCAATCTTCTTTTATTGGTTCCACATAAACTTCTGAATCTGTATCAAAACTAAAGAATGTGAAATTGTAATCTGCATTTTTAGAGATAGTCACGGTGTTATGTGTTGTAGCATCTAAATCCGCGTATTGTAAAACGTAATCGTGTCCACTTTTATACACACGAATTTTTTTCCATCCTCTTGAATTTCCTGCAACTTCAACACTTCCGTTAGCAGGTGTTCCTGTTCCAACTTCAAAACCTAAATTCACTAAGTAAACGTGGTTGGAAATAACATCCTCAGAAACAGCATCAATAGCAGTTCCATCAATATTACCATAAGGAGCATCAATAAAACCGGCACTAACATCATCAAAAGTTCCAACCGCAACCTGTGTTTGTAAAGTTTGTACTTCAGTTGATGTTGAGCTTACAGCATCAATATCCGAAGCAGTAAGTTCGGCAGTTGCCATATATATAGAACCGTTAATAGCTACTCTAAAATCAGGTCCTGAATAAAATCCTAAATCCCAAGAATCTCTCTGTACACCTGTTGCGGTGTTTGTGCTTAAATCAATATAAACTTGGTTTTGCTGATTTGGGCCACCTATTTCTGGTGCAAATGAAGCGCCTTCAATTACGACACTTATTGGTCCTGATGTTGAGTTGTCGTCGTCACTGCTGCAACCAAAAGTAGCAAGTAAAGCAATTGTAAATAGTGCGGATAAAAATTTGTTAATCATAATATGTAGTGTTTAAAGGTTTAATTTATATACTAGTTTTAAATAAAATGAGCGTCCATATCCTAATGTTAAATTAGAAGGACCGTTACTGTGTGTACCTTCAGATGAAGCCGAATTTCTAATATCAACCGATGTGATGTCTAATAAGTTTCTGGCTCCTAATGTTACTTCAAAGGATTTTTTGAAAAATGATTTTTTTAGAGATGCATCTAACCAACTATATGGAGAAATGCTTTGTTGGGTGAAAATATTGTTCCCTTCACTGTCTGTGTCTCCACTAGCTATGTAATTCTTTTCTGAACCATTGTATTTATATAACATGGTAAAATAGGTGTCCAATTTTTTAGCGAAATACGTAGCACTTGAATTTATTTGGTAGGAGTATAAAAAGTCGTCGTTTGAATTAACTTCGTCGTCTAAAACGCGTGAAAAACCTTGAAGTGTTGCACCTAAATTAAAAGTCCAATTGTCAGCTTTTAAGGAATTGTTTAGCGTAACTCCTACTAACTCATAACTGTTAATGTTTATGTACTGGTACTGTAATGGCGTTGTGTTTACAACAGCTAAATCAATCTTGTCACGCAAGGAAATGTAGTTAATTTTAAATTCATTAACCATTGACAAATCATTAAACCAACTGCGTTTTTTTACATTAAAAAAGGCTGTGTATCCATCTTCAGGTTTTAAGTTTTCATTACCACGAACATCATGGTTAGAATCTACAAAGTATAGATATAACTCTTCAAAACTTGGCGTTCGGTATGAACTTCCTAGCTCTGCGCGTACTTCAAACCCATGTTCAAATAAGTATCTAGCACTTAAAGAACCCATGATTTTCGA
>NZ_JNGS01000019.1:0-30675 GCF_001039595.1 Bizionia psychrotolerans | reverse complement strand
AAAAATGATAGTATACGAACGCGTGCACGCTATTTAATTGATAAAGCAGGTGAAGCCAAAAATATAAAAGTAGAAAGCAATGATAAAGACTATGTGTTTATCAACTTCATTTTAAACAATTTACCTCGTGGATTAATTGGATTACTGTTAGCGGTAATCTTAAGTGCTGCTATGTCCAGTACAGCCAGTGAATTAAACGCATTAGCTTCCACCACGACCATCGATTTATACAAACGAAATACTCGAGAACAAACGGATACGGAAATGGTAAAAGCCTCTCGTTGGTTTACATTAGGTTGGGGAATTATGGCTATTCTGGTAGCTTGTGTGGCGAATTTAGCCGAAAACTTGATTCAGTTAGTCAATATCATCGGATCTATATTCTACGGAAATGTTTTAGGTATTTTCTTATTAGCATTTTTCGTGAAAATGGTGAAAGGTCGAGCGGTTTTTATTGCAGCTATTATAACGCAAATCCTCGTAATAACGTTATTCTTATTAAATCAGTATGAATTCATCAATTTGCCATTCTTATGGTTGAATTTCGTGGGTTGTGCGATTGTTATGGGAATTGCTATGTTGCTCGAATTCTTGAGCAAGAAACCCGTATAAAAAGCATTCTTAATAGTATTTTGTAATTTCTAAACATTCTAATTGTCTAGTTTACATAACTTTTTGTCGTATTTAATTGTCTATATGTAATGTTTACTTTACATTTATTAAATCAATTTAAAATCGACAGTTATGAAAACAAATTATTTGCTACCTCACAAATACAAGGTATTTGGTTGGGTGCTTCTTATTTTAGGTTTAGTTTCGGGTATCTTTTTATACACCACAGATTTCGAACCAGATATGCTTACGGTAAAAGTTTTAAGTATTTACAATGGTGATGCGCTTTTTTCTGGAACAGACGAAGGTTGGTTTAAAATCATTGAAAATGGAATTATTGATGAGCTTTCAGCCATAGCTATTATTATTGGTGGTTTAATAGTTGGTTTCACCAAAGAAAAAGTTGAAGATGAATTTATTTATAAACTCCGTACCGAATCACTGGTTTGGGCAATACTAGTTAACTATACCATTCTAGCTTTTGCAGTTATTTTCGTCTATGACATGCTATTTTTTAATGTGATGATATTTAATATGTTTACACCACTTTTCATCTTTATTATTCGCTTTAATTTTTTAAAACTAAAATCTACAAGCCATGACGAATAACTTAAAAATAGAACGCGCCAGGCATAATATGACACAAGCCGATTTGGCCGAAGCCATAAGTGTTTCTAGACAATCCATTAATGCTATTGAAAAAAGTAAATTCGTCCCGTCAACAGTTTTGGCATTAAAACTTGCCAGACTTTTTAAAAAGCCTGTTGAAGAATTGTTTGAATTAGAATCTGACGATTGAATATAAAAAAAGCGACTCGGTTGTACCAAGTCGCTTTTACATTTTATAAGAAACCAAAAAATTAGTTAGCTCCCCATTCTTTTAAAGATTCCTCATTGAATTTTACATATTGCATGTTACCAGCTTTTTTTGATGCTTCTAAAGATTTATTAGCTAATTCAATAGCACCTTTAGTATCTCCAGCTTTAGCATAAATTAAGGACTGTTGTCTTAATTGGTAATAAGCAACCTCATCCATCATACTAACCGCTTTATCAATCCACTCTTTAGCTTGTTTAATATCTTTACCTTCACTGTAATAATAAGCAGCAGACGCATAATAATCAGCCGCCTTTGGTGAACCATTTAATGCATCATTAATAGACGTTAAAACTTTATCATCTGTTGGAACAGTAAAAGGAACACCAACATACGTATTTTCCCATAACATTTCTAAAGTAGCACCATTCGTTTTAATATTATTAATATCAATAGTGAATGTTTCAACCGTAAAAGGAATTTTATCTGCTTTTACTTTAGCAATAGCAGCTACCTTGCTTTCATCCCATTTTTCTGGAGCTCCCCAGTTTTCAGTATCTGTATAGAAATAAACTTCCCACATAGATTCACCTGGTTTAGTAAAAATAGCGTAAGAACCTGCCTTTAAATCATAACCGTTTATAGAAACCGGATCGCTAAACGTAATGATCGTATTTTTGTTAGCACCTGTTCTCCAAAGAACATCATAAGATTCAAGACCTCCAAATATTTTACGTCCTTTTACTCCTGGACGAGAATATTCAATAGTCACATCAGTTAAACCAACCTTCTGCTCCACTTTGCTCAATGGACTTGGTTGTGGTGTAACAACTTGAGCTTGTATGCTAAACGTTAACACAAAAGCCGCTAAAATTAGTATTGTTTTTTTCATAGTTTTAAATTTATAATTATTTCTTTTTTTTTGAGTTTTCAAAAGTACACCTAAAGGCTTCTATAAGATGTTAACTAAACCTTAAATTTAATAAGCTAGTCTTCAGAATCTATAAAATCCCATCGCTTATAGATACTGCGACGAATTTCGCCAAAATTTTCCAAATGGTTCACATATTGTTCAGTTGTTAAAATCGCTTTTAATTCGCCATTCATTTTTCCTACTAAATGATCAAATTTTTCATGAATTTCATCACGCGTAAATTTCTTGTCAGAATCATTTAAGCGGCTCATATCAAATACGTACTTATTTATAATACGATCATAATCTTCGCGAACTTCTGGTTTTAATTGCATGTCATTCACACGGTCATAAAACCATCTTTGAATATTTGCGCGTTCGTCAACAGTGTAAACAGTATCAACTTTTGAAGCTTGAAGTTCTATTTCTTTTTCTGTTTTATTTTGAGCAAAAGACATACTTACAGCAAAAATAAAAAATCCAATAACTAAAATTTGTTGTACTCTCATTTGTTTCATTTTAATACGAATATACTAATAATAACTATTGAAAAATGTAATAGTGTAAATTTGCAAAAATATTGTTTAACTATTTATAATATTTCTTAAACATTTCGTATCTTTACACAATAAGATAAGTATTATGGCAAAAAAGAAAAACATTACCGAAGACAAGCTCATCTCATTTTACATGGATTACGTTTTAATGCACAATCATGCACCTAAAACTGTGTATGCATTTGCAAAAGACAACAATTTTGAAGAAGCTGATTTTTATAAAAAATTCGCTTCATTTGAAGCTTTAGAGAAATCTATTTTCAGAGTATTCTTTGAAAATACAATTCTTATCTTAAACAAAAGTGACGATTACCAGCATTTTGATGCACGAAACAAATTATTAAGTTTCTATTTTACCTTTTTTGAGAACTTGACTGCTAACAGGAGTTACGTAGTTTATGCGCTGAAAGATAAAGGCATGAAATCCTTAAGTACACTTTCAGAATTACGTCACGCTTTCAAAAAATATATTGACACATTAGATATTGAAACCATAGACATTAAAGAAGCGCGCATTGTAAAAATTCAGGATATCACTAAACAAGAATCATTTTGGATTCAATTAATGATGGTTATGAAATTTTGGTTAGATGATACATCATCCTCATTCGAAAAAACAGATATTTTTATTGAAAAATCCATTCATGCTGGTTTCGATTTAATGGATACCAAGCCTCTAAAAAGCGTTTTAGATTTAGGGAAATTCCTTTTTAAAGAAAAAATGCAATAATTGCCTATGAAAACAATTGATAGTATTCCGACAAGTAAAATACAACGTGCAAGCAAACTGGTAAAAACTGGGGCTAAAGTTGGTGTAAATTATTTAAAATATTATGGTGATAAACTCACTAAAACTGAACTAGAAGCCAAAGAAAAATTAAATCAAAATAATGCGGAAGACATATATGACGGTTTGAAGCAACTTAAAGGAAGTGCACTGAAAGTGGCACAAATGTTAAGTATGGAAAAAAGCATTTTACCACAAGCTTATGTTGAAAAATTCTCGTTAGCACAATTTTCCGTACCACCTTTATCGCCTCCTCTGGTTATTAAGACCTTTAAAAAATATTTTGGTGAATCACCTGATGTTATTTTTGACACGTTCAATTCTACTTCTGTTAATGCAGCCAGTATTGGGCAAGTTCATATTGCCGAAAAAAATGGCAAAAAGCTAGCAGTTAAAATTCAATATCCTGGTGTAGCAGAAAGTATTCAGTCGGATTTATCCATGGTAAAACCCATTGCCATAAAAATGTTTAACATTAAAGGTAAAGATTCCGATAAATACTTTAAAGAAGTTGAAAATAAGCTAGTTGAAGAAACAAATTATATTTTAGAATTAGAACAAAGTCAAGAAATAGCAGAAGCATGTAAGCACATACCCTATTTGAAATTTCCGGAGTATTATCCCGAATTATCTTCAGAGCGTATTATTACTATGGATTATATGACAGGTGAACATTTATCTGAATTTACAGCAAAAAACACCAATCAGGATATAGCCAATCAAATTGGTCAATCACTTTGGGATTTTTATATGTTCCAAATTCACAAGCTTAAAAAGGTTCATGCTGATCCACATCCTGGGAATTTTCTAATTTCTAAAGAAGGCAATTTAATTGCTTTGGATTTCGGTTGTATGAAAACCATTCCCAATGATTTTTATGTGCCTTATTTTGAACTAGCTGAAAAAGAAAGCATAGACAATAAGGATATTTTTCGTGAGAAAATGTTTGAATTAGAAATTTTACGTCCAGAAGATTCTCCAAAGGAATTGGAGTTTTTCACGAATATGTTCCATGAAATGTTGAGTATTTTCACCCAACCCTTTCACACGGAAACCTTTGATTTTTCTGATCCGTCCTTTTTTGGTAGAATAGCCGAATTAGGTGAAAAGTATTCTAAAAATACCGAACTGCGGAAAATGAATGGAAATCGAGGCTCTAAACACTTCATTTATATCAACCGTACTTTTTTCGGTTTGTATAATCTTATGTTCGACTTAAAAGCAAAAGACGTTAAAATCAATAATTTTCATAATTTATGATGACACGTTTTAGCCGCGAGGATATTTCAGAAATGGAACATCTTTATAAAATAAATCTCATCAATAGCTGTTCTGGATTCAAATCGGCCAATTTAATTGGCACTAAATCAGCTCATGGTATTGAAAACGTGGCTATTTTTAGTTCTGTTACGCACGTTGGATCTGAACCACCATTATTAGGGGTTTTTATGAGACCAACCACAGTAGCTAGAAATACCTATGATAATATTAAAGAAACCGGTTTCTATACACTGAATCATGTGCATGACGCTATTATTTCTGAAGCACATCATACATCTGCTAAATATGACAAACGTATTTCGGAATTTGATATGACCACGTTAGTTTCCGAGTATAAATCCGAAATCAAAGAGCCTTTTGTGGCTAGTGCTCCTGTGCAAATGCACATGGAATTTGTGGAGGAATATGATATTAAAGCAAATGGAACCATTTTATTAATCGGCAAAATTAAATCCTTGTATATTCAAAATCAGTTATTAGAAACAGATGGTTTTGTCAATTTATCAAAAGGTAAAGTTGCCGCTATAAACGGATTGGATGGTTACGCAGTTCCAACGCTGAAACAGCGATTAGATTATCAACGACCAAAAATATAATTAAGATATAATAATCATGAAAATTTTTGTAACAGGTGCAACGGGATATATAGGCAAACGCCTGATACCATTACTTGTTCAAGATGGTCATCAGGTTGTTTGTGTTGTTCGCGATATATTACGAGCTGACTCGAATTATGTTGAAGAACCTCATATTGATTTTATTGAAGGTGATTTCCTAAAACCAGAAACACTTTCCAATGTTCCGAAGGATATTGATGTGGCCTATTACTTAATGCATTCCATGTCCAATTCATCTAAAAATTTTGAAGAGTTGGAATCCCAATGTGCTGAAAATTTTAAGACTGCTATTAAACAATCAAAAGTTAAGCAAGTCATCTATTTAAGTGGTATTACCAATGATAGTAAACTATCAAAACACTTGCGATCTAGGCAACATGTTGAAGAAATTTTACAGTCGGATCATTACGCAACAACCATTTTTAAAGCCGGAATTATTGTTGGTTCAGGAAGTTCATCTTTTGAAATTATACGGGATTTAGTTGAAAAGTTACCCTTTATGATTGCTCCAAAATGGCTCGACACTAAAACGCAACCTTTGGCAGTTCGTGACGTTTTAAGTTATCTATCAAAAAGCGCTGGAGATGAACGTTTATATAATAAATCCTATGATATTTTTGGACCTGAAGTACTTTCGTATAAAACCATGCTGTTAGAATTTGCGGCTGTTCGAAAACTGAAGCGCTACATTTTAACGGTTCCAGTTATGACACCAAAACTATCATCGTATTGGCTGTATTTCGTTACATCAACATCTTACAAACTAGCATCATCTTTAGTAGATAGTATGGGAGTTCAAATTATTGGAAACCCAAGTAATATTAACGAGTTGCTAGATATAAAACCACTATCTTATAAAGAAGCGGTCTCTTTGGCTTTTGAGAAAATTGAGCAAAACGGTATTATTTCAAGCTGGAAAGATTCTATGGTAAGTAGCGGTAGACTCAAAAATAGTTTTCATAAATATGTGAATGTGCCGAAGTTTGGTTGCTTCAAAGATTATAAGGAATTAGCGATAACAAACCCAGAAGAAACCATTCGTAAAATTTGGGCTATTGGTGGACATACTGGCTGGTATTATGGTACTTTTTTATGGCGAATTCGCGGATATATGGATAAAATGGTCGGCGGAATTGGATTACGTCGTGGACGAACAAGTCCAACAGATTTGCATGTAGGCGATTCATTGGATTTTTGGCGTGTTATTTTTGCAGATAAAGACAAGCAGAAACTCCTACTCTATGCCGAAATGAAATTACCTGGTGAAGCTTGGTTGGAATTTAAAATTGAAGATAATAAGCTCAAACAAACAGCCACATTTAGACCACGTGGTTTGGCAGGACGCCTTTATTGGTATAGCGTATTACCTTTTCATGGCTTTATTTTTAGAGGTATGATTAATAAAATTGCCACCTAATTGAAAAAATCTGAATTACCAACAAAAACATGTCCTGTTTGCCAATTAACGTTTACTTGGCGTAAAAAATGGCGAAATAATTGGGAACATGTTATTTATTGCAGTGAACGATGCAGAAGACACAAAACACATACACACTAGTTTGGTTTACCACCAATTTACGCATACAAGACAATGCCGTTTTAGCGCATGCTTTACAATTACAAAAACCCGTTATTACCCTCTATTGTTTTGATCCAAGACAATACGAAACAACAGAATATGGCTTTAAAAAAACGGAGAAATATCGTGCTAAATTTACAATTGAAAGTATTCAAGATTTAAATGCACAATTGCAAACGCTCAATATTCCGCTATTTGTTTATCACGAAAAGCCTGAAATAAGTATCTCTAATTTATGTGAAACGTTTCAGATAAATGATATCTGTTTGCAAAAAGAATTTACTAGTGAAGAAACTCGTGTCATTCAAAACGTTAAATCTAAACTATCAAATAGAATAGCTTTCCATGAACTTTATGATCAATTTTTATTTCATCCTGATGATGTCTTGTCGCATTTTGATAACATCCCTAAAGTATTTACCAATTTCAGAAAAGTACTTGAGAAAAAATCTTCAGTGCAACCTGTAATTTCAGCGACTAAACAAAACGTCTTTCCTATTGAAAATGATACAACTATACCAACTTTAGAAGATTTAGGCTTTTCTGTATTCGAGACCCATGAGCATTCGGCTTTTCCTTTTTCAGGAGGCGAAACAGCCGCACAAAACAGATTGCATCATTATGTTTTCGAAACTAAAAAAATAGGTTTTTATAAGAAAACTAGAAATGGCTTGTTAGGCATAGATTATAGTTCCAAATTTTCAGCTTGGCTTGCAAATGGCTCTATTAGTGCACGACAAATTTATTGGGCTATTCAAGATTTTGAAAAACAACATATTAAAAACGAATCGACTTATTGGCTCATTTTTGAATTGATTTGGCGTGATTTCTTTAAATATATTGCTTGGCAACATGGTAACGACATCTTTAAAATTGAAGGCATTAATAAACAATCCTATAAGTGGAAAACAGATTCTGATTTGATTCAGAAATGGTGTTCTGGTTTAACTGCTGAACAGTTTGTAAATGCCAATATGATTGAATTAAACAAAACCGGTTGGATGAGTAATCGTGGTCGTCAAAATGTTGCGTCCTATTTTGCGAAAACCTTGGAATTGGATTGGCGCATTGGTGCTGCTTATTTCGAGTCCTTACTGATAGATTATGATGTGCACAGCAATTATGGCAATTGGCTTTACGTGGCTGGTGTTGGAAACGACCCAAGAAACAGAATCTTTAATGTCAAACTCCAGGCAGATCGTTATGATAGCGATGGCAAATTCCAAAAACGTTGGCTCCAAAACACCTTATTTGAATGAAAACACTCCGACTTATATTAGGCGATCAGCTCAACATAAAACATCCCTGGTTTAAAACTGTTGATGATGATGTATTATATGTGCTTTTCGAAATGCGTCAAGAAACAGATTATGTAACGCATCATATTCAAAAAGTAATTGGTTTTTTTGCTGCTATGCGCGAGTTTGGCTCCAATTTAGAAAGAAATCGACATCACGTCTTGTATTTCAAAATAAATGATGAGAAAAACACACAAAGTCTGACGAACAATCTTGAGAATATCATAGAAGAAAAATCGATTGACAAATTTGAATATCAATTTCCGGATGAATTTAGATTAGATCAGCAATTACATGAATTTACAAAGAAGCTTTCTATTGAAACGAAGGTTACAGATTCCGCTCATTTCTACACAAAACGTGACGAATTGAAAACGTTTTTTAAAGGTAAAAAACAATTTGTCATGGAGTCCTTTTATCGCGATATGCGCAAAAAGCACGATATTTTAATGGCTTATGGAAATCCGGAAGGTGGTAAATGGAATTATGATAAATCCAACAGGAAGAAATGGAAAAATGAACCAGCTATTTCAACTTATAAATATTTCAATAATAATGTTGACGCTATTGTTTCAGATATAGAAACTGCAAATATTAAAACCATAGGAAATTGGCATCAGAAAACCTTTAATTACCCCATTAATCGGGAACAAGCATTAGAACAACTCAAATATTTTTGTGAAAATTTATTAGTTCATTTTGGCGATTATCAAGATGCTATGCGTACAGACGAGGTGTATTTATTCCATTCGCGTTTATCATTCGCTATGAATATCAAATTAATTTCGGCCAAAAATGTGGTAGAAACGATACTGAATTATTACCGAAAACATGAGGATGACGTTGATATTTCGCAAGTAGAAGGTTTTATACGTCAAGTTATTGGTTGGCGCGAATATATGCGAGGCATGTATTGGGCTTTTATGCCTGAATTTAAAGAACAAAACTTCTTAAACAACAAAAATAAGTTAGCTGACTTTTTCTGGACAGGCAATACAAAAATGGCTTGTGTAAAACATGCTGTAACTAATTCTTTAGACAATGCGTATGCGCATCATATTCAGCGACTGATGATTACAGGAAATTACGCGCTCTTAACAGAAACCAATCCAGATGCTGTGGACGCTTGGTATTTAGGGATTTATGCAGATGCCGTAGAGTGGGTTCAACTACCAAACACACGTGGTATGAGCCAATTTGCGGATGGTGGAAAAATAGCAACCAAACCATATGTATCCTCTGGCTCTTACATTCAAAAAATGGGTAACTATTGTGATGGTTGTCACTACAATCACAAGAAAAAAACAGAAGCCGATGCTTGCCCTTTTAATAGTTTATATTGGAATTTTTTAGATAACAAGCGCGAACAATTAGAATCCAATTTTAGAATGAAAATGATGTATGCAATTTTAAATAAAATGAATGCCGACAAGCTTTCAGCTTTAAAAGAACGTGCCACGCATATTATAAATAATCAAGATGAATACTAACCGAAAACCCATACATATTGTCTGGTTTAAGCGCGATTTACGGTTGGAAGATCATGAACCTTTACAATTAGCACTTCAACAAGATGAGCGTGTACTATGTGTATTTGTTTTCGAACAATTATTAATAGATGATGAACACTATAGTGAACGTCATTGGAATTTTATAAAAGAATCTATTCGTGATTTAAACCAACAGTTAGAACCTTATAAAACAAAGATTCTTGCGGTGAATTCTGATATTATTTCAACCTGTAATTTAATTTCTAACACCTATCAAATTAAAACGGTGTATTCGCATCAAGAAACAGGAATCCAAGTGACATTTGATCGTGATAAAACGTTTAAACGCTATTGTAAGAATAATGTCATAACATGGAATGAAAGTATTCATAATGGCGTTGTTCGTGGGCTAAAAAATCGAGAATCTTGGTTTGAAAACTGGAATGCCATCATGGCTGAACCCATTATTACATTTGAAGCCAAACCATCAGCCTTTTTGGACCTTCACGCCATTCAGGAACTAGAAAACCAATGCCAAACTACAGATTTAAAAACACCAACAAACAAACCATTTCAGCAAGGCGGAACAACTTTAGCATTAAGATACCTACAATCTTTTCTGAATTACAGACATAAGAACTATATGTTTCATATTTCAAAACCCGAAAAAGCTCGAAAAAGTTGCAGTCGGTTATCGCCATATATTGCTTGGGGAAATGTATCCGTACGTCAAGTTTATCAAGCCACTAAAAATGTGCAAACTGCTTCCATTCATAAAAAACAATTATCGGCATTTCGATCTCGTTTACGCTGGCAAGCCCATTTTATTCAAAAGTTTGAAATGGAACATATTATGGAAAAAGCTAGTGTTAACAAAGGTTATCATAAACTCAAAAAATCCATTTCTAAAGATTATCAAACAGCTTGGAAAACAGGGCAAACCGGTTTTCCTTTGGTAGATGCCAGCATGCGCTGTTTAAATGAAACGGGTTATGTGAATTTTAGAATGCGTGCCTTATTAGTTTCTTTCTTCACACATATATTATGGCAACCATGGCAAGATGCTTCAAAACATTTATCGCAACAATTTCTGGATTTTGAGCCAGGTATTCACTTCCCACAATTACAAATGCAAGCTGGCGAAACAGGCATAAACAATTTACGTATTTACAATCCAATAAAAAACAGTTTAGAACATGATCCAGATGGAATTTTCATTAAACGTTGGGTACCAGAACTGCGAGATTTAGATTTACCATTCGTGCATGAACCTTATTTAATGACCATTTTAGATCAGCAGTTTAGCAATTTTGAACTAGGTGTTAATTATCCGCTTCCGATAGTCGATTTACAAAAGAATAGAAAACGCGCTAGCGATATTCTTTGGGATATGAAAAAAAATCCAACGGTAAACATGGAAAGTATTCGAATTCTCAATAAACATACCATTGAAAATCGATCAAAATTGCTAAAAAAAGACGATTAAAATCACACTTTCACAAACTACTGTTAATTTTTGTTTAATCAATTTAAATATTAGTTAAACATTTTGTAAATTTGATATTAAATAAACAGATTTTGATATTAAACAGCACCTATCACGACAAAGAGCACAAGGAAATAATTTCGGACTTAATTGGCAAGCCTTACAGTTTTTTTGAAGCTATTAAATTAAAAGGTATCGGTTCCAAACGCATGATTATAAATGCGGTTAGTCCGAATTTACAACCATATTTAAATAAGGTGGATGATGTGAATTATGCCAATATTGAAATGCGCTCAAATGGAATTATCGTTTATATCAATAGAGGTTTACAAAATTTCACTTGGATTATTCCATATCACCAATTAGTCATATATAAAACTAATGGTTCTAGCATTCATGCGCAAGGGAAGTTTATAAATTTCAAAAACAATATCACCTTTAAAGAAAACAAGAAGTTTTTTAAACGATTATTAGATGCGAAAGTAGTTTATGATAAACGGTTTAATTTTAGAGATCTATGAGTGAATTAACAATACGAGAAACAGATAGAGTTATTGAAATGGCTTGGGAAGACCGAACTACATTTGAAGCGATCCAGATTCAATTTGGTTTGCCTGAGCAGGAAGTAATCCAATTAATGCGAAGAGAAATGAAACCTAGCAGTTTCAGAATGTGGCGAAAACGAGTTCAAGGCAGAAAAACGAAACATGAAAAATTACGATCATTTGAGAAAGGTCGTTTCAAATGTAGTAGACAAAAACAAATTACCCATAATAATATAAGCAAACGCTAATGGTGCTTTGCCGTATAACTAAAATATGGACAGCACATTAAAAAAAGATAAGATGAAAACGCAAACAGTAGCATTTACAAAAGACAATCCGAATGAATTGATTGAATATTCACATGAAATGATTGGAGACGACCATTTATATACAGGCTTGAAAACTCCTATGAGAACGGATGCGTTTAAACTTCCAGATGACGAAAAGAAGCAACGTATTGCAGTGTTGTTTAAGGAAATCATGGATGTTATGGGATTAGATTTAACAGATGACTCCTTAAAAGGCACACCAGATCGTGTTGCAAAAATGTATATTGATGAAATTTTTTCGGGTTTAAATCCTAATAATAAGCCGAAAGTTGCTTTGTTTGAAAATAAATACCGTTATAACCAGATGCTTCTGGAAAAAAATATTACCTTTTACTCCAATTGTGAACACCACTTTGTACCCATAATTGGTAAGGCACATCTGGCATATATTTCATCAGGAAAAGTAATTGGCTTATCCAAACTAAACAGAATTGTGCAGTATTATGCTAAAAGACCACAGGTACAAGAACGCTTAACAAATCAAATAGCAAACGAACTCCAAACTATTTTAGAGACTGAAGATATAGCCGTTATTATTGATGCCAAACATTTGTGCGTGTCTTCACGTGGTATACAAGATGATACATCGACAACGGTTACTGCCTACTATGGTGGTGCTTTTAACACTCCAGAAAAAATAATTGAATTACAAAACTATTTAAATCATTAAATTATGGATACAATAGAACGTGCTCTAGAATTTGAGCAAACTAAAATGAAATCGTTATCAACTAGCGACAGAATTGAAATATCTAGAGAAGCTAAACAACTTATTTTAGAGTTGAATCAGATATACAAAAAAAAAGAAAGATGAGCGTATTATGGACATCATGAAACGCTTAACTGCCATCAAACAAAAAGTTGAGAAACGCCTTAAGGGCAGACCAACGGTATAAAGGGAACAATTCATGAAAACATATATTATTGTTGGTGGCAGCAAAGGTATTGGTCGCGCTATTTCCAAAAACTTATTGGAAAACCATCAGGTTATAAATTTAAGTCGCTCCAAACCCGATTTTGAGCATGAAAATTTATCACATTATTCTGTTGATATTTTAACAGATGAGTTACCAGATTTAGAACAAGCTGATGGCTTAATTTATTGCCCAGGAAGCATTAATTTAAAACCAATTGGCAGATTAAAATTAGATGATTTTCGTAACGATTTTGAAATTAATGTGATTGGTGCTGTTAAGGCAATTCAAAAATATCAAAGTATAATTAAACAAGGTGATAAACCAGCTATGTTGTTCTTCAGTACAGTTGCGGCTAAATTGGGAATGCCATTTCATGCTAGTGTTGCCGCAGCAAAATCCGCTGTTGAAGGTTTGGTAAAATCCGTAGGAGCCGAATTAGCGCCAACCGTCCGAGTTAATGCCATAGCACCAACAGTTACAGATACGGAATTGGCATCTAATTTATTGCGAAATGACAAAATGATTGAGAATATAACCGAGCGTCATCCGCTTAAAAAATATTTAAACCCAACCGAAGTAGCCTCTATGGCATCCTTTCTATTGTCTGATCAAGCAGCATCCATTTCAGGTCAAATTTTCGGAATGGATTGCGGTATTGTATCTTTAAAAATATAACTAATGAAACAATTTTTCACACTTATTATTATGTTCAGTTTATTTAATAAAAGTCAAGCACAATCAGAACCAACACAATCCATTTATGACATATCCATTAACGGTTTGGATGGAAAGCTACTAAATTTAGCAGATTTTAAAGACAAACATATATTGTTTGTCAATGTAGCCTCCAAATGTGGTTTTACTGGTCAGTATGAAGATTTGCAAAAATTATTTGACACCTACCAAAATAACCTTATGGTAATTGGAGTGCCTTGTAATCAATTTGGAGGTCAAGAACCTGGAACTGCATCAGACATTCAAACCTTTTGTCAAGCCAATTATGGCGTAACATTTCAAATGACAGAAAAAGTTGATGTGAAAGGTGAAAATCAACACCCACTTTATAAATGGCTAACAGATCAATCCTTGAACGGAAAATCAAGTTCTACAGTAAAATGGAATTTTCAAAAGTATTTAGTGGATGGTAATGGTCAACTGGTTGATTACTATTTTTCAGTAACCAATCCCTTGAGTGGAAAAATAACTAAACACTTAACGCTTTGATTATGTTCGGATTATTTAAAGGGAAGTCTGAAATTGAAAAGCTTCAAAAACAATATGAAGATCTTATGAAAGACTGGCACAAACTATCTACCACAGACCGGAAAGCAAGCGATTTAAAATATGCTGAAGCTCAAAAAATTGCCGATAAAATAGAATCTTTGCAAACCAAATAATTATGAAGTTCGTTCCGCTTTTAATCCTGTTTTTAATCATAAACTTTGGAAGTTTAGCTATCGGAAGTTGGCTGATGGGTGAAGGAGCAACGTCACCATGGTATACCAATTTAAACAAAGCGTCTTGGACGCCTCCAGGTTGGGTTTTTGGAGCGGCTTGGACGTTAATTATGATTTGCTTTTCCGTGTATTTAACCTATTTATTTAAGGACTATAAATCGGCTGTTTTAATTGGTGTTTTTATTCTACAAGTTGTATTAAACGTCTCTTGGAATTATTTGTTTTTTAATCAACATTTAGTTTTACCAGCATTAATTGTCATCACACTTTTAACAATTGTTATTTTCTATTTCTTTTTCACCTATCGCATGGATTCTATCAATTTCTGGCGTTATTTATTACTTCCTTATATGGTTTGGCTCTGCATTGCCACCTCATTAAACCTTTACATTTTATTATATAACTAATGAAAATTTACACCTTACATAAAAAACAAAATCTACCAATTTCTGTTGAACAAGCATGGGATTTTTTATCAAATCCAAGAAATTTAAAAGGAATTACTCCTGATTACATGGGTTTCAACATTCTTTCGGGCGCTGATAGACCTATGTATTCTGGTCAACTCATTCAATACATAGTGACACCTGTTTTAGGTATAAAAACAAAATGGGTTACTGAAATCACTCATGTTATTGATAAGCGGTATTTTGTTGATGAACAACGTTTTGGACCATATGCCTTATGGCATCATAAACATTTTATAAAAGCTATTGAGGTGGTGTAGAAATGGAAGATATTATTGATTACAAAGTTCCTTTTGGCATTTTAGGACAAATGGTGCATCCTTTTATTGTGAAACCGAAATTAGAAGAAATTTTCGCTTATCGACAAAAGAAATTAATTGAATTATTCGGAACATTTTAAGCATGAAACAACCCTTGAACATATTCTGGTTTAGACGCGATTTAAGGTTAGATGATAATCGTGGCTTTTATGAAGCCTTAAAAGCAGAACATCCCGTTTTACCCATTTTTATTTTCGATTCGGAAATATTAGAATCCCTTCCAGAAGATGATGCACGCGTGACATTTATTTATAACACGTTGCAAGCCATGCGAAAAACGCTTCAAGAGGAACACAATAGCAGTATTGCTATGTTTCATGGTACTCCAGAAACTATTTTCAATGAACTTTACGAGACATACGAAATCGATACCGTTTTTACCAATCATGATTACGAACCGTATGCTATTCAGCGTGACAAGGATATCGGTTCATTTTTAAAGGATAAGAATGTTGAATTCAAAACATTCAAAGATCAAGTGATTTTTGAAAAAAATGAAATCGTAAAAAATGATGGTGATCCTTATCGTGTATACACACCTTTTATGAAAACATGGAAAGAAGCTTTCAAATCCATTGATTTAGAAATTTATTACACCAATAGTTATTTAGATAATTTAGTCGAAAACACGCGTCTACCAAATTTAGAATTATCTGATTTAGGTTTTGAAAAATCCAATCAAGAAATAGCGCCTTATGATGTTACTCCAACTTTAATTCAAGAATATGAAGCTAAACGAAATTTTCCAGCTCAAGGTGCGACATCGCGTTTAGGTCCTCATTTACGTTTTGGAACTGTCAGTGTGCGAAAAATGTTAAAAAAAGCTATCGCTGAAAAAAATGAAATATTCTGGCAAGAACTTATTTGGCGTGAATTTTTCATGCAGATCCTTTGGCATTTTCCACATACTGTTACCGATAGTTTTAAAGCTAAATACGATGGAATAAAATGGCGTAATAACGAAACGGAGTATCAAGCTTGGTGCCAAGGTAAAACCGGTTATCCATTAGTGGATGCTGGCATGCGAGAACTGAACGAAACCGGTTTTATGCATAATCGTGTTCGCATGTTAGTAGGTAGCTTTTTATGCAAACACTTGTTAATTGATTGGCGTTGGGGAGAAGCCTATTTTGCCGAAAAATTACATGATTATGAAATGGCTAGCAACATTGGCAATTGGCAATGGGTTGCTGGTTCTGGCGTTGATGCTTCGCCATATTTTCGAATTTTTAATCCAACTACACAAATTCAAAAATTTGATAAGGATTTAAAATACATTGTCAAATGGGTTCCAGATTTTCAAGAGCTTACATATCCAACACAAATAGTAGATCATAAATTTGCCAGAGAGCGTTGCTTAAAAGTTTATAAAGAAGCTGTCAGTTAAAATTAGGGAATTCAGAATAGTTCTTTTAGACTTGTAGTACATCTATTATTGTACCTAAAATCGATTTTTATCAATACATAATCAGATAATTATCAATTTTTTGAAACCATTGTTTTATCTTTAACTTTCAAATTTATATTAAAATGATAAGAAAACTACTTTTTACACTTTGTCTTTGCCCTATTTTAGCAACGGCTCAAATTTCATTTACCAGCGGAAATTCAGCTTTAGTAAATGCATCCCTTTATAGTGGTGTTGCCATTGGTGTTTCAGACATGAATGGTGATGGTTTAGATGATATTATCCGATTGAATGGTGCATCGTCATTAGAAATAGAATACCAAAATACCAATGGTGTTTTTACCAGATTTGAATATGGTAGTACTAGTGGATCTAAATGGGGAATGGCTATTGCTGATGTAGATCGTAATGGATACAACGATATTTTAGCTGGTGGCAGTTATAACGGCTTAAGGTTATTTACTGCAAATAGTAATGGTACAAACTATTCATCTACCAATTTAACCAATAATATCTTTGTTCAAAATCTGAATTTTGCGGATATTGATAATAACGGTACGATTGATATTTTTGCATGTCATGACGTTGGATTATCTAAAGCTTTCAGTAATGATGGAACTGGTGCTATGACGGAAAATATTGGATTAATTAATACATCTTCTACCATACCATCTGATAATTCAGGGAATTATGGAAGCATCTGGATTGATTATGATAACGATGGTGATTTAGATTTATACATTTCTAAATGCAGACTAGGTGTTAATAATGAAAATGATGGCAGACGTGTTAATTTACTGTTTGAAAATGATGGTAATAATAACTATACAGAAGTTGGACCTGCTCGTGGTTTAGTACCATTATCTCAATCTTGGTCAGCAGCTTTTGAAGACATAGATAATGATGGAGATTTGGATTGCGTATTAATCAATCACGATGATACTAGTATGATTTTTGAGAATAATGGTTCTGGAGTTTATACCAATATTACAGCATCATCCGGAATTGCAACATCTTTAGATAATCTAGGAAGTGGTGGAATTCAAGTCATTATGGAAGATTTTGATAATGATACGTTCATTGATATATTTGTTACTACCCGAAGTGGTATACATAAATTATATAAAAATGATGGCGATAAAACCTTTACAGAACTAGCAAATCCTTTTCCATTACCTTTTGGCGTGAGTAGAATTCAAAGTGCTGCTGTCGGTGATTTAAATAATGATGGATTTGTTGATGTGATGGCAGGATTCGCTTCAGGATATAATGGTCCTAGCAGTAGCAGACCAGATAGACTCTATTTTAATAGTGGAAACGCGACTAACAATTGGAGTGAAATTCTTTTAGAAGGAACAACCAGTAATATTAATGGAATTGGCGCACGTATTGAAATTTATGGCGCTTGGGGAAAACAAATTCGTGAAGTTCGCTCAGGTGAGAGTTATGGTATTATGAATTCTCTAAAAACACATTTCGGATTAGGAACAGCTACAACCATAACTAAAATAGTGGTTAAATGGCCTTCTGGAAATGTTGATGAAGTATTGGCTCCCGCAATTAATCAATCGTTAACGATTACTGAAGGCTCTACTTTAAGTACCACCAATCCATATACGATTTCAAAATTGCGCATTTACCCGAATCCAACTTCAAATGTTATAACGGTGGAATCGTCTAACAGAAATTCAAACGTTACATATACTTTATATGATGTTTCTGGAAAATTATTAAAAGGTAATCAAACATTGCCGATTAATAAGCAAATCTCATTTCAAGCATTAGCAACTGGAATTTATATGTTGCAATTAACTATTGATGGTGAAACGAGTATGCGAAAAATTATAAAAGAATAAGATTAAATTCTTATTAAATTATATATAAAAAATGCTTCTAAAATTATTTAGAAGCATTTTTTTTTTAAGTGACGAATTGTTACTAATTATTCACTTTCTCTATGTCTTTCAATTTTAGCACCAATGGCTATAAGTCGTGTATCAATATGTTCATAACCACGATCTATTTGCTCTATATTATGAATAGTAGACGTTCCTTTAGCAGATAACGCAGCAATTAATAAAGAAACACCTGCTCTAATATCAGGAGACGTCATGGTTGTTGCTTTTAATTGCGATTTAAAATCATGACCAATTACAACTGCACGATGTGGATCACACAAAATAATTTTTGCTCCCATATCAATTAACTTATCCACGAAAAACAAGCGACTCTCAAACATCTTCTGATGGATCAAAACACTTCCTCTGGCTTGAGTTGCCACAACAAGAATGATACTCAATAAATCGGGAGTAAATCCAGGCCAAGGTGCATCAGAAATAGTTAAAATAGAACCATCAATATAGTTTTGTATTTCATAACCATCTTTATGGGCTGGAATATGAATATCATCTCCACGTTTTTCAACGGTAATCCCTAATTTTCTAAATACATCTGGAATCTGTCCTAAATCATCCCAACTCACATTAGTAATGGTTAATTCACTTTTAGTCATAGCAGCTAAACCAATCCAACTTCCTATTTCAATCATATCAGGTAGCATGGTATGATCTGTTCCGCCTAGTTTATCTACACCCTCAATTATTAGCATGTTGGAACCTATACCAGATATTTTTGCTCCCATGCGGTTCAGCATATTGCATAATTGTTGCAGATAAGGCTCGCACGCAGCGTTATAAATGGTTGTTTTTCCTTCCGCTAAAACGGCAGCCATAACAATGTTTGCAGTTCCGGTAACAGACGCTTCATCTAAAAGCATATAAGCACCTTTAAGCTTATCCGCTTCTACACCATAAAAATAATCTTCTCTGTTATATCGGAATTTGGCTCCTAACTTAATAAAGCCTTCAAAGTGTGTATCTAATCGACGACGTCCAATTTTATCTCCTCCTGGCTTCGGAATGTATCCTTTTCCAAAACGCGCTAATAAAGGGCCAACTATCATAATAGAACCACGTAAACCACGACCGTCTTTTTTAAATGCTTCGGATTCCAAATACTGTAAGTTTACAGCATCTGCTTGAAACGTATAAGTTCCTTGATCAACATGATTAATTTTAACACCTAGATTTTTTAATAAATCTATAAGTTTATTAACATCCACAATATCTGGAATGTTATGAATGGTTACTTTTTCAGGTGTTAGTAAAACAGCACATAAAATTTGTAATGCTTCATTTTTGGCACCTTGTGGCTGAATTTTTCCTTTTAATTGGTGTCCGCCTTCAATTTTAAATATACCCATGCAACCTTATTAATAACGTTTTCTACTTCTATTTGTATTACTCTTTTTTTGGTGACTCTTTTTATTAGTAGAGTTTTTCGAACTGTATTTAGATTTACTACGCATTAAACTAGTCGCATCTGTTAAATCTTCATCTGTATTTACCAAATTAATTTTTCCGCCAGAAAGTTCTCTTAAATGCTCAAAAATCACATCATCTTCAACCGTGTCTTTATTCCAATTTAAAAAGCACTTTTTCATGTGATTTGCAATAGTAAAAATCAACGCCTCTTTAAGTTCGCCTTCTTCCCAAGTATTTGCCACATCAATCATGGTTTTTATATTATTTCCATAGAAACGATATTTCGGAAAATTTTGAGGATATGCTAAATGTTCTGGTCGTTCACTAAGCGTTTCTGCAGAAGGTTTTTCATATGGTGAATCCGCATCTAATTCAAAATTAGACATGATGAACAATTGATCCCACAACTTATGTTGAAAGTCAGGAACATCACGTAAATGCGGCTGAATATTGCCCATAACGGAAATAATAGCTTTGGCTACTTTATTTCGTTCTTCTTTGGTTTCTCGTGCTTTAGCATAATTGATCATCTTTTGAAGATGACGTCCGTATTCTGGAATAATTAAATGCTCACGTTCTGAATTGTATTCTAAATGATCTATCAAAATATGTGTATGTGTAGAGTTTGCTTAAGGCACGTAGTTTTGTGCTTGCGCAAAGTACGAAAAAAAACTAAAGACTAATAACGCCTTTAACGTTTTCTGTAACTTCTTTATATTTTGCTATAACGTCTTCTGGCGATTTCATTTTTACATGAATAGAAACGCTTGTATATTTGCCTTTTTTAGATTCTTTAGTGTCAATTACGGCTCCCATATTATCGAAAAGATTTTCAATATCTACTACAGATGTTCCTTTCGTTTCCACAATAAATTTATATAAATATTCTGCTGGCCATAAAGCAGTATCATAGAGTTGACCTTTTAATTTTTCGTAAAAAGCTGTGGTTTTTTCTTTCTCGTCCATTATTATTTTTTATTAAAACAAAGATAGTATTTCCTTGTCATTTTTTAGTTTCCTTTTTAATTACGATTTTTACATCCAAAATCTTGCCAATTTGAAAATAAAGAAAATAGTTATCACTGGAGGTCCAGGAACTGGAAAAACTTCCATTATTAATGAATTAAAGAATCGTGGTTTTGTTTGTTTAGATGAAATATCGCGCCAAATCACGCTTAAAGCTAGAGAAGATGGTATTGATCAGCTTTTTTTAACGCAGCCATTATTGTTTAGCGAAATGCTTTTACAAGGTCGCGAAGATCAATTCAATCAGGCAAATACAGAACATGAAAGCTTTGTTTTTCTAGATCGTGGCATTCCCGACGTTTTGGCATATATGGATTATATTGGTGACAGTTATCCAGAAAAATTTGTGGAAAGTTGTAAAAATCATTCCTATGATTTGGCTTTTATTCTAAAACCATGGCAAGATATCTTTGTTAGTGATAGTGAACGTTATGAAAATTTTAGCCAAGCCATTGAAATTCATGATCACCTTTTAAAAACGTATGAAAAATACGGCTATAATTTAGCAGATGTACCATTTGATACGGTTGAAAAACGAACCGATTTTATACTGAATGTTGTTAATAATTTGTAATGCAACAACCTATTGATATACTGGAGCGCTATTGGAACTACACAAGTTTTAAGCCGCTTCAAGAAACCGTAATCCAAGCCGTTTTAGATGGCGAAGACACTTTTGCACTTATGCCAACAGGTGGTGGAAAGTCCTTATGTTTTCAAATTCCTGCTTTGGCAAAAGATGGTATTTGCATTGTAATTTCGCCATTAATTGCGCTCATGAAAGATCAGGTACAAGCTTTACAAAATCGTGGGATTAAAGCCATGGCATTAACAAGTGGGATTCCTTATAACGAATTGGATACGCTTTTAGATAATTGTATTTATGGTAATTATAAATTTCTTTATTTATCACCTGAACGCTTACAACAAGAATTGGTTCAAGACCGAATTCGGCAAATGCCTGTTAATCTTATAGCTGTTGATGAAGCACATTGTATTTCGCAATGGGGAAATGATTTTCGACCAGCTTACAAAAACATCACGCTATTACGGGAACTACAGCCACAAGTAAATTGTATTGCCTTAACCGCCTCTGCAACACCAGAAGTGGTTGCAGATGTTATAAAAGAACTCGATTTTATAAGCCCAAAAGTGCTTAAACAATCTTTTAATCGGGATAATTTAGCCTATATGACTTTTGATGCTACCGATAAGCATTATCATTTGGAACGTATTTTAAAAAAGAACAATGCACCTTCTATTATCTATGTTCGTAACCGTTTAGCAACCATTGAAATTAGCCAGTTTTTAGAAAAGAATGGGTTTTCGTCAACGTTTTTTCATGGTGGACTTTCAAATACCGAAAAAGATACAAGGTTACAAGATTGGTTAACTGAAAAAAAACTGATTATGGTTGCCACCAATGCCTTTGGAATGGGCATTGATAAACCAAACGTAAAAACGGTTATTCATTTAAACTTACCAGAAAGTTTAGAGAGTTATTTTCAAGAAGCAGGACGTGCTGGTAGAAATGGCGAGAAAGCATTCGCAGTTATTTTAAAAAATAATACCGATAAAAGTAAATTGGAAGATCAGTTTTTAAAGGTGCTTCCAAGTGTCGATTTTATAAAACAGTTATACCGAAAACTCTCCAATTATTTTCAAATCTCATATGGCGAAGGCGTTGGAGTTATGGAAGATTTTAATTTCAATAATTTTTGTAAAACCTATAATTTCAATCCATTAATTGCTTACAATGCGCTGCAAACGCTAGATAGAACGAGTATTATATCCTTAAGTAAACAATTTAATAAACAAACAAGTGTTCAGTTTATTATTTCAGATACCCAATTATTTCAGTATTTAAAAAAACATGAAAGTCTAAATATTATTGTTAAATCTATTTTAAGAAGTTATGGTGGCGTTTTTGAAAATGAAACCAAAATAAACACCAGTAAAATGGCTGAAAAAGCTTCTGTTACTGAAGCTAGTTTCATTCAAGCTTTACAGACTTTAGAAAAAGATGAAATCATCAGCTTGCAAATTTCTAAAACTGATGCACAAGTTACCTTTTTAGAACCTCGTGAAGATGATAAAACCATCAACCGAATCACGCATATTATCAATCAACAAAACGAATTAAAACATAAGCAAGTCTCGGATGTTTTAAAATACATTTCTAATAATACAACATGCAAAAGTGTACAACTTCTCTCCTATTTTGGCGAAAAAGATTTGAACGATTGCGGAATTTGTTCCGTTTGTATTGAGCGCAAAACAGTAAGAAACCGTCTGCCGATTTTAAAAGCATCAAACATGCTATTATTACAACCTTGGAAGAAGGCCATTGTTCGTCTAGAGCGCTTTCCGAAGCCTTAAAATATTCTGAAAAAGATATTCATGATGCCTTGAAACTACTTTTAGAACATCAAATTATTTCATTAACGAATACCAATACCTATAAATTATCTCATTTATGAAAACCGACTTACGCATTGTATTTATGGGCACACCAGATTTTGCTGTTGCCATTTTAGACGCCATCCTTACTAATAATTATAATGTGGTTGGCGTTATAACCGCTCCAAACAAACCTGCTGGTCGTGGTCGGAAAATCAATGAATCAGCTGTCAAGCAATATGCCCAAAAACACGATTTGAATATTCTTCAACCTACCAATCTAAAAGATCCTGATTTTTTAGAAACCTTAGAAGCTCTTCAAGCTAATATTCAAGTGGTTGTTGCTTTTAGAATGCTACCGCAAGCCGTATGGAAAATGCCAGCATTAGGAACCTTTAATTTACATGCCTCCTTATTACCTAATTATCGTGGAGCAGCACCCATAAATTGGGCCATTATAAATGGTGAAACCAAAACAGGGGTTTCTACCTTCTTTATAGATGACAAAATTGATACAGGCGATATGATTTTGCAAAAACCAGTAGCTATTGAAGAAACAGACAACGTTGGGACGCTTCATGACAAATTGATGGAATCAGGAAGTCATTTAGTTATTGATACTTTAAAGCTGATTGAAAAAGGTACGGTTGAAACGACACCACAACCAGAACATTCAGAATTTAAAGAAGCCAACAAACTGAATCGGGATAATTGTAAAATAGATTGGAATGATTCCCTTGATAACATACATAATATGGTACGCGGTTTAAACCCGTATCCTTCTGCTTGGTGTTATTTACAAAACCATGAGGAAACGTTAGAAATTAAAATTTACGAAACTCGTAAGGAATTTGCAGAACATCGCTTTCCAAATGGTCAAATATTCACGAGCAAGAAAACCTTAAAAATTGCGGTAACAGATGGTTACATTTTTGTGGAGAGTTTGAAACTTCCAAGCAAACGAAAAATGCAGATAAATGACCTCCTAAATGGCTATGATTTTCATGAGGAAGCTAAAATGCTCTAAACCCTTATGAATGCTGATATATTAAAATAATCGATGAAATACACCTGCTTTATTAACAAAAGCAATAAGTTATCAACAATATTAGGTATTTCCCTTGCTATTACTTGCATAGTATGATAATCCGTATAATTTTGTAGAGGATTTAACAAAAATGTTTAACCAATACATTATTAATAATTAAACTTTAAATTATGAACAAAACAGATTTAATCGATGCAATGGCAGAACACGCAGGAATTACTAAAGCAGCTTCAAAAAAAGCTTTAGAATGTGCGTTAATAGAAATTGAAGGCGCTTTACAAAAAGGTGACAGAGTTTCTTTAGTAGGATTTGGATCTTGGTCAGTTTCTAAAAGAGCTGCAAGAGATGGAAGAAACCCACAAACAGGAAAAACTATCAAAATTAAAGCTAAAAACGTAGTTAAGTTTAAAGCTGGTTCAGATTTATCTAGAGCAGTAAACTAATTATCGCTTAATTTATAATTGTAAAAGGTCTTCATTTCTGAAGACCTTTTTTAGTTATTAATAGTACGAAGTGTTTGATTTTAATTAAAAAAATATTAGATTTATAATAGAAAATCTATCACTATATGATTTCAATACAACCAAAAAAAGGAAATTTGCTTATTGCCGAACCCTCTATAATTGGTGACGTTTCATTTAACCGTTCTATAATTCTATTAGCCGATCATACGGATGAAGGCTCTATTGGATTTATCATAAATAAACCCCTAGAGTATACTATAAGTGATCTTATTCCTGAATTAGATGCCAAGTTTAAGGTCTACAATGGTGGACCTGTTGAACAAGACAATCTTTATTTTATTCATAAAATTCCTGAACTCATTCCGAACAGTGTGGAAATTTCATTGGGTATTTATTGGGGAGGAGACTTCAATAAAGTAGCTGAATTAATTGCTAAAAACGAAATTAACGAGAAAAATATTCGTTTTTTCCTAGGCTATTCAGGTTGGGAATCCAATCAATTAGACGCAGAATTGAAAACAAACTCTTGGGTTGTAACGGAAAACATCTACAAACAAAAAATTATAGAAAAAGATTACGAAACGTTTTGGAAAGAAAAAATGATTGAGTTTGGTGGTGAGTATACTATTTGGTCCAACGCACCTGAAGATCCTACGTTTAACTAGACAATCTAATTTTTACCTGTAATTTTTGCAACAACATTTTTGCAATAGAGTTATTAAATTGCTTCTTACGATAGTTACTAATCGGTTGAATACCAGCAATCACATTCGTAATAAACAATTCATCGGCTTGCTGTAATTCAAACGGCGAAATTGAGACTTCCTCTATCGTATAATCCGGTAACTGTTCAATTAAACCCATTATTTGTTTGCGCATAATACCTTTTAAGCAACCATCAGAAAGTGGTGGTGTTTTTATGGTAAATTCTTTTACTAGAAATAGATTCCCATTCAAAGCCTCTACCACTTTTTTTATCCGTATTTAGCAACAAGGCATTTTGCAAACTATTCTCTTCAGCATACACACTACCAACAACGTTTATGGCTTTATTGTTAGTTTTTAAAGTGGATAGTAAACTTGGCGACACATAGAAATCTTTAAACAAATCTACTTCATAAAGGGAGTCATTCATCAAGTAGAAATCAGTATCTAATTCATGGACTGAAATCACATATCCTACTGTTTTAGAGGTTGGTTTATACAAACCACCTTCATCCCTGAAAACGGTTAGTTTAACGCGCGCTGTTTTGTTAGAAAGCTCATTTTTAATCAATGTTTTTTCAATTTCATTTTCTAAAAATTCCATGGTAAAATTCATAGGGATTTCCATCCGCATTATCCGCATAGATGCCATCAATCGGAAATAATGATCCTCCCAAAACAAAAGCTTTCCAGCTGAATATTTACAGGTTTCAAAAACGGAATCACCATAGGAAAAACCACGATTGTGTATCGATATTTTGTTTAAATCTGCTGTAATTTGTCCGTTGAAATTGATCATAAAAAAAAGTCCCGAATTTTATTCGGGACAAAGATATGTTTTATAATAGAAACCGCCTTATGAGGATCCTAATACTTGTTTTAAATCTGAAATTTGATTTTCCCAAAGCATTTTCGCTTCTTCTACTTCATCTTCTTCAGCAAAATCGGAAATCATAATGGAAACATCTTTGGTAATTTCATCAACTTGAATGCGAATTTCAAAAAAATACGGTTCACCTTCATCAACAGCCCAACGAAATTTGATGCGCTCTCCACTTTTTTTACTGACTAAATTGGCCTGCTCTTCAGAGCCATCCCAGATAAATTTAAATAGTTCGCCACGTGAATTTACATTTTCTGCAAACCATTCAGACAAACCGGAAGGTGTTGATATATATTGATATAATAATTGAGGTGAAGCCTGGATTGGAAACTCCATTTCAAATTTTACTTTTTCATTCATAGCTGATTCATTTATTCGCTCAATATATACATTATATCAAGAGTATTAAAACTATTTTTTATAAATATTTAATATGAAATTTTATTTGTGTAGAAAATATTTAGCGTTAATCCATAACCAGAAAAAAGGTAAAGTTCAGCAATTGGTATAATTTCAGATATCAAACCTTAAATAGCATTAATTATAAATCATGCTAGCCAAAGCTTTAGAATTGTAAAACGAATATTTTCAATATATGAGATGTTAATTTTTTTCCAAACGTAACAAGCGTCCAAAATAAATTTCTTATACTGTAAGTGCTATGAAACGATTCATATTTCTAATTATATTTATGTCAACACTTACAAACTACGCTCAAAAAATAATTCCTAATGCTATAAAATCCGAAATTAAAACGGCTTTAGATTACTATCCCGAATTAAAGGAGTCTGCTATTGAATTTCGATTTAAGAAAAACATTAAAAAATCAACCATGCAAGCTAGACCAAGATTTGGGAGTTTTTTTAAAAAAAAAAGAACATCGGGAATATGTGATTTTGATTAGTGAAAAATTTAAGATTTCAAATAAAGAATTTTTGACAAAAGATATTCCTTCCGATATTTTAATAGGATGGATTGGTCATGAATTAGGTCATATTATGGACTACCAAAACCGAAGTAAACTGAATCTGATTTGGTTTGGGCTAAAATATGTGTTTTCAGATAATCATATTATCGAAGCCGAACGTGCCGCTGATACTTTTGCTGTAAACCAAGGCATGGAATCTTATATATTAAAAACCAAAGATTTTATTCTGAATAATGCAGAAATCACACCCTCATATAAATTACGGATTGTAAAATATTACTTATCTCCAGAAGAAATCATGGATATTGTTAATAAACGTGATGGTGTTGTTCCAGATTCTGCTACAACTGTGAACTAACAAAATCTTCCCATTCTTGGAATTTTTGGTCATTCATCACGCGTTCCATTTTAACCTGTCCGCCTTTTTTCTTGTTGGCACCACTCCATTCATAAAATAGGGCTGGTGAAATTAATTCAACCTTCACACCTTTAAGCGCTTTGCTTCGTGCCACTTTATAATTTTATTGGCAGTCTTCAAAAAACCATCTAAAGCTTCGGCTACTGCTTCCGAATTCAAATCATCATCTGTTCCTAAATACCAACAATGGTAAAACTCATCATCTTCACAACGCTTGGCACAAATGGTATATTCCGGAATTTTAGAAGAAAATTTCTTTTCCAATTCCTGCATGGCATCATCCATTTTATTAACTGATAATTGCGACCCTACGGTGTTTAAGAAAAACTTGGTTCGTCCTGTTATTTTTATTTCAGCACGTTCCACATTAGTAAATTCTATAGTATCGCCTATTTCATAGCGCCAAGCGCCACTAACAGTACTAATGATTAACACATAATCTTGGTTTAATTGCACGTCTTTTAGAGTGATGGAAGGTGCATTTGGAACCAAGGATCCATCTTCTTTGATATGTTCAGGCATAAAAGGGACAAATTCAAAATAAATTCCGTTATCTGTCACTAATTGCATGGCATCTGTTTCTGGTCTGGCTTGAAATGCCATAAATCCCTCGGAAGCTAAATAGGTATCGATAATCGTAATTGGGTGACCTAAAAGCGCATTGAAACTTTTTTTGTACGGACTAAAAGCCACACCACCAGACGTAAATACTTGCAAATTTGGCCAGATTTCATGAATATGATTCAAATTATGATAAGAAATGACTTTTTGCAACATCAGTTCCATCCAGGATGGAATGCCGCTTAACGCACCAATGTCCCAATTTTTGGCATTTTCGGCAATGTGTTGAACGCGCTCATCCCAATCGGCAATTTTAGCAATATCTTCACCTGGCTTGTAGTAGCCACGAAACCAGAACGGAATATTACTAGCTGTTATGCCGCTAATTTCACCCTCTAAATGGTTGTTGTTTTCCTGTAAATTTGTAGAACTTCCTAGCATCATGATTTCTTTCTCAAAAAAATCGGCTTCAAAGTCAAAATTGCTCAACGCGAATACTTGATTGATACCTGCTTGTTTGATAGCTTCAATCATTTCATCCGTTACGGGAATTCGCTTACTGGTGCTACCTGTGGTGCCAGAACTTAACGCGAAATATTTTGGGTGTCCAGGCCAGGTTATATTGTCTTGACCTTCTTGTAATTTATACCACCATTCGTCATTTATTTTGTTATAATCGAAATACGGAACTGTTTTAGAAAATGCGCTTTCTAGATCATCCGAATCTAAAATATCTTGGAAGTTATAATGAATCCCAAACTCTGTATCTTTAGCCGTATTGAGCAACTGCTTGAGTACTTCATTTTGAGCATTTATGGGATTTACTTCTGAAGATAATGAATCCGTAATTTCAATTATTCCTTTAATGATGTTTCCGAGTATAGCCATGTTTTGAAAATAAATTTATAGGTCAATAAATAAAAATTCCAATTCCTGAAATCTCTATTTAAACGCAAATTAATATAAAGTTGACAAAATAGAAATCAAATTAACGTAATTATAACTGCAATATATAAGATTAAAATAAGGCGCACGCAATCCATAAAATTTTGAATCGAAATGAAAAAATATTAAGAATAAATAAGCGTTTTGAAGTAAAACTTTTAGCTTAAAAAAATCTTAAAAAGTACGTTACCGAAACGTAAGTACATTTCGTCGGATTTTTTATTCCGTTCGACGTTGAGAACTTTCTTGTCCTGTTCAAATAATTTGTCAAAATATCCGATTCTCTGGAAAGCACTGATAGACTGTGTTTTACATCAAAAAAAAGCCTTCTTCTGACAAAACAATGAATACAAAGAATATATTAACCGTTTACCGAATAAATTTCTCGACCGCCTTTTCATAGGTTATTTTTGACCATCCCTCAATTTACAATCTTAATTAATAGCTCTTAAAGTTAGCTCTATTCAATTTTTATTTAATATCGATTTTATAGAATGGCTAGGCTTTTAATTATTTCAAAATTAACCGATATTATGAAAAAAATTACGTTCTACTCGTTATTACTATTTGTTGTTACATTTAGTACTCAAAGTTTTTCTAAAACTTATAGTTCAGATTTTTATTCTGCTTTTATTAATCAAGCTAAATTCGCGAATCCAATAAGTGATTTTGTGTCTTTACGACCTGGTTTTGCTGAAGCGAGTAACTTGGGTTCAGATAATCGCGGCATTACTTCTTGTCCAACATCCTTTTCCGTAACTGTAGACTCTGGGACTTGTGGCGCAGTTGTAAATTTCACATTGCCTACCACTGATATTTCTGGAGGGAGTATGACATTATTTTCAGCTCTTGGAAATGGAGATATATTTCCTTCTGGGCTAACTACAGTTATTTATGAAGAACGTGATAATTTGAATGCCACAACTGGCTTAACCTGTAGTTTTACAATAACAGTCGTAGATAATGAAGTTCCTATTCCAAGTACGGCTTCATTGGCTGATGTTACAGATCAATGTTCGGTTACATCTTTAACTCCTCCTACTGCTACCGATAATTGTGGTGGTTTGGTTACCGTTACTAATGATGCAACGCTT
>NZ_JNGS01000018.1:0-40826 GCF_001039595.1 Bizionia psychrotolerans | reverse complement strand
TTTTTTCTCCGTATCATATTTAATAATCAAATCATTTACATACTGAATATTGCGCTCATTGGTTAAGGATTCATCCAACAAAACATGTTCTCGATATGTGTTTAATGCAGCATCATACTGACCAGACAGTTCATAAATTTCGGATAAGTATTTATAGGCTTCAATTTCATAGGATTTGAAATTATACGCTTTGGCAATTTCTAATCCTTTATTTAAATTGGTTTTGGCAGCTTCTAAATTGTTAAGCTTTAACTCAGATAAACCATAGTTTACATATGAAATAGCAATATAAAACTGATCATTCTCTTTTAATGCACGTTGTAAAGCATCTTTAATTATAGCATTTGCTTCGCTGAATTTATTCTGATAGATGTAAACTTTGCCTATGCTATTGAAACAAATTACAATACCTATTTCCGATTCAATTTCATAGTTATATTGTAATGATTTGTTATAATATTCTAATGCTTCATCGTATAAACCCGTTTTTTCTTTAGCATATCCAATATTGTGATTATTGATGGCTAAACCTAGTTTATTATTCAGTTCTTCTTCAACCGCTAAAGATTTGTAAAACTGTGCTAGTGCTAAATCATATTGCTTTAAAGCTAAATAAATATTTCCCATACTATTTTGAGAAACGGCAATACTACGCTTTAATTCTAGTGTCAGTTCTGGAGCATTTTCGGCCAAATCTAGTGCTTGTTTATGGTAATCCAAACCAGACCGAATAGCATCCATACGTCTGTAAACAACGCCCAACATATTTAAGCTTATAACTTCCATTTCAAGGTTTTTACCTTGTCTAGCAGCAGAAAGAGCTTTGGTGTATATGGTTATAGCTTGGTCATAATCCGAGGTGTTTCTAAAATAGCTGCCCAAAGTATTTAGTGCATAACATTCACCATCAAAATAGTTGTTTTTGTGACTTTTATGAACCAAGTAAGAAAGCTTAATCGTGTCCAATTTTACGTTGTAAAAAATGGAATCTAAAGTAGCGTGTCTTGCAGGCTTTTTATTTAGAACGCTATCTACTGTTTTATAGAAAGCTTTTAAATCTTGTTCTTGCGCTGAACTGGAATTTGTTAAGCCTAAAAGTAAATATAGGAATAAGCAACTTCTAAAAAGTTTACCGTAATTATTAGTTTTCATATACGCTTAAACTTTATCTAGAAAATCGGATTTACGTTGTCTGGCAACTGGAATTTTTTCATTAGTTTGCATGACGACATAACCGTCGTTTTTTATAAATTCCTTTATTTTATTGAGGTTTATTATGTAGGAATTATGAATTCGGAAAAAGTAATTTTCAGGCAAAAGAGCATTCACCTCTTTGAGCTTTTTAGTTACTAAAATCTTCTGATGGTCTGCCATTACAAATGTGCTGTAATTACCGTCTGATTCAATGTATATAATATTGTCCGTTTCTAGAAATATTAACTTTCCATCTGTATTTAAAGTAATTTTCTTCTGATTAAAATTTTTGTTGAAGTTTATAAGAATCTCTTCAATTTTCGCTACTGGAAAAGCCGAAGAATTATGTTTTTTTATCCGTTTTAAGGTTTCTTTTAAATCATCTGAATCCACTGGTTTTAAAAGGTAATCAATGGCTTCATGCTTTAAAGCCTTTAAGGCATATTCATTGTAAGCGGTTGTAATAACTACGGAAAAATCTTTTTCCGATAATTTATCTAAAAACTGGAACCCATCCATAGTTGGCATATTAATATCTAAAAACACACAATCGGGTTTGTTTGAGTTTAAATAATCTATGGCTTCCTCTGGCTTGGTAAAAGTGGCTATTATTTCTACTTCGTCGCTAAAGTTTGTTAGCTCCCAAGATAAACTCTCTATCGCTTTTTGCTCGTCGTCTACAATTACTGCTCGTATCATAGTTTCAAATATAATAATTAAGAACTTTTTTATGGTATAAATGACGGGTAATTTGTTTAGGAATTAAAGTGATTAGAGTACCGTTTTTTGTGCATTCATTTTTTACCGAATACACATAATTTATTACCAACCATACAAAAGTGTAGGTAAATTCCTTGAAAATATCTGATATTAGCATTGCTATTAAATTATTATACGATTAAGCATTTATTAAAGGGTATATGCTAATAATCAACAAAAAGCTGGATTTATCTGGCTTTTTGGTTTTATTCACATTATTTAGTTAGTTATATAAAGAGCGAAGTTATTCGCTCTTTTTTTTATTCGAAAATGTCTTCATTTTGTAACTTCTATTTTTATAGCAATCACCCGTTGTTAGGATAGGTTTAATAGGTTATTTCTTACATGAATTTCATAGTCAACAGATGGTTAAAATACTATTAATCAACACTTAAGGTTGTTTTGTTCAAAATAGTTTGAAGGACTGCGTGAATACTGGTTTGTTAAAAACTTGTTGACAATGTTTATAACATTACCTTTCAATTACAGATACAATTTTCAATCTTTGTTAGTCACAGTACATCTCAAATTATTCACCTTAAAAACCACTTATAATGTCTCATCAAATTGAACCCATTCTTCAAGAAAACAAAGATCGTTTTGTTATTTTTCCTATTCAACACAATGATATTTGGGAATGGTACAAAAAATCGGAAGCCAGTTTTTGGACTGCTGAAGAAATTGATTTACATCAAGATCTTACAGATTGGAAAAGTAAATTGAATGATGATGAACGTTATTTTATTAAACACATTTTAGCGTTTTTTGCTGCTAGTGATGGTATTGTAAATGAAAATTTAGCAGAAAACTTCATCAATGAAGTGCAGTATAGCGAAGCCAAGTTTTTCTACGGATTTCAAATTATGATGGAAAATATTCATAGTGAAACTTATTCACTATTAATAGATACTTATGTTAAAGATGATGTTGAAAAGGATCAACTTTTTAATGCTTTAGATAATTTTCCGGCTATTAAGAAAAAAGCAGATTGGGCTTTAAAATGGATTGAATCACCAAGTTTTGGTGAACGCTTAATTGCGTTTGCAGCTGTTGAAGGTATTTTCTTTTCAGGTGCATTTTGCTCTATTTTCTGGTTGAAAAAACGTGGATTAATGCCAGGTTTAACATTTTCAAACGAACTTATTTCTCGTGATGAAGGTGTGCATTGTGATTTTGCTGTGCATTTACACAATAAACATCTTGTAAATAAAGTGCCTAAAGCGCGTATTCGCGAAATTTTAATTGACGCACTAGATATTGAACGTGAGTTTATTACAGAGTCCTTGCCAGCCAGTTTAATTGGTATGAACGCCAAATTGATGTCGCAATATTTAGAGTTTGTAACCGATAGACTTTTAAGTGAATTGGATTGTGAAAAAGAATACAACACAGCCAATCCTTTTGATTTTATGGATATGATTTCATTACAAGGAAAAACAAATTTCTTTGAAAAGCGCGTGTCAGAATACCAAAAAGCAGGTGTGCTAAACAAAGAAGAAGAGAAAGATAAGTTCAGTTTTGATGCTGATTTTTAAATAAAAAACCCTAAAATAATCGTTAATAGCAAAATCAATGGGATGTTCATCCTAACACTTTCCTATTATACGTTTATATAAAATTAAAGTTTAAATTTTTATAGAAATTTAAACAACCCTTTTAGTTATTTAATCCATTTTTCTGAAGGTGTATCAGGAAAACAAAAAACGTGTAAATTATGTATGTAATAAAAAGAGATGGCAGAAAAGAACTCATGATGTTCGATAAAATCACAGCTAGAGTTAGAAAACTGTGCTATGGTTTAAACGAATTGGTAGATCCTTTAAAAGTTGCTATGCGAGTTATAGAAGGACTTTACGATGGTGTAACCACTAGTGAGCTTGATAATTTAGCTGCAGAAATTGCTGCAACCATGACAACGGCTCATCCTGATTATGCACGTTTAGCAGCGCGAATTTCAGTATCCAACCTACATAAAAACACCAAGAAAACCTTTAGTGAGGTTATGCATGATTTGTATACCTACGTGAATCCAAGAACTGGTAAAGATGCACCTTTATTATCTGATGAGGTGTATCAAGTTATAATGGATAATAAGGATAAATTAGATTCAACTATTATCTATAATCGCGATTTCGGTTATGATTATTTCGGATTCAAAACCCTTGAGCGTTCTTATTTATTGAAGCTAAATGGCAAAATTGCTGAAAGACCACAACATATGTTAATGCGTGTTTCAATCGGTATTCATTTAAACGATTTGGATGCGGCTTTAGAAACCTATGAGTTGATGTCTAAAAAATATTTTACACACGCCACACCAACACTTTTTAATTCCGGTACACCAAAACCTCAAATGTCGTCTTGTTTTTTATTAACCATGAAAGATGATAGTATTGATGGAATTTATGATACGTTGAAGCAAACAGCTAAAATTTCACAGTCGGCTGGAGGAATTGGTTTGGCTATTCACAATATTCGCGCAACTGGGAGTTATATTTCTGGAACCAACGGAACATCCAATGGAATTGTTCCTATGTTAAAAGTATTCAATGATACTGCTCGTTATGTGGATCAAGGTGGCGGAAAACGTAAAGGAAGTTTCGCTATGTATATTGAAACCTGGCATGCTGATATTTTCGATTTTCTAGATTTAAAGAAAAATCACGGGAAAGAAGAAATGCGCGCACGTGATTTGTTTTATGCCATGTGGATATCCGATTTATTTATGGAACGTGTTCAAGAAGACGGAAAATGGACTTTAATGTGCCCGAATGAATGTCCTGGAATGGATGAAGTTCATAGCGAAGAATTTGAAGCGCTATATTTAAAATATGAAGCCGCAGGAAAAGGTAGAAAAACCATTAAAGCTCGTGAACTTTGGGAAAAAATATTAGAATCGCAAATTGAAACTGGTACGCCTTACATGCTGTACAAAGATGCAGCCAACCGTAAATCCAATCAGAAGAATTTAGGAACTATTCGTTCGTCTAATTTATGTACGGAAATTATGGAATATACCTCTCCAGATGAGGTTGCCGTTTGTAATTTAGCATCTATTGCATTACCGATGTTTATTAAGAATGGCGAGTTTGATCATAAAGAATTATTTAAAATTACCAAACGCGTTACCAAAAACTTAAACCGCGTTATTGATAGAAATTACTATCCAGTAAAAGAAGCTGAAAATTCCAATTTCCGTCACAGGCCAGTTGGCCTTGGAGTTCAAGGTTTAGCAGATACGTTTATAAAATTACGTTTACCATTTACGAGTGATGAAGCCAAAAAATTAAACCAAGAAATTTTTGAAACGCTCTATTTTGCTGCTGTTACAGCAAGTATGGAAGAAGCCATGGCAGATGGTCCTTACCAAACGTATCAAGGATCGCCTATTAGCCAAGGGGAATTTCAACACAACCTTTGGGGAATTAATGATACCGAATTAAGTGGTCGTTGGGATTGGGAAAAACTGCGAACAGAAGTTAAGGAACATGGTGTTCGTAACTCCTTATTAGTGGCTCCAATGCCAACAGCCAGTACATCGCAAATTTTAGGGAATAATGAATGTTTTGAACCGTACACCTCCAATATTTATACACGTCGTGTATTGTCAGGTGAGTTTATTGTGGTGAACAAACATTTATTAGAAGATTTAGTAGAACTTGGTCTTTGGAACGAAAGTTTAAAACAAGATATCATGAGAGCCAATGGTTCTGTTCAAGATATTGATGGCATTCCACAAGATATTAAAGAGCTTTACAAAACCGTTTGGGAATTAAGCATGAAAGACATTATTGATATGTCGCGTCATAGAGGTTATTTTATTGATCAATCGCAATCCTTAAACTTGTTTATGGAAGGTGCAACCATGGCGAAGTTAACATCCATGCATTTCTACGCATGGAAAAGCGGCTTAAAAACAGGCATGTATTATTTAAGAACGAAGAGTGCTGTAGACGCTATTAAGTTTACGCTAGATTCCAAGAAAAAAGAAGAACCAGTAGCTGAAATTGTAGAAGTTGTTGAGAAGGATTCAATGGTTGAACAACAAAAACAGCAAGCAGCAAAAACAGCCGCTAAATTTGCCCAAAAGCAAACAGCTGAAGAAGTGGAACCCATGTCTGCTGATGAAATGAAAGCACTTATTGCCCAAGCAAAAGAAGCAGAAGGTGATGATTGCTTGATGTGTGGTTCTTAATTTTAAATGACGTAACGCGTTATAAATTTCAATAAAATTCGTCAATTCGATTAGGTTTCAACCAACTATAATGGTTGAAACCTGTATCGATAATTTGATTTTGGACTGAATACGAATTCCCACTATTGAAGAAAATGGATAAAAAAATAATCACCGAGTATAATTTAAATCTCATCCAGAAAGTACATGTTTCAATAATTTTAGGAATTGGAATTTCTATATTCTTTCTAATCAAAAACAATTTATTTAGAGATTTAAACGAACTCTTACTTCTTCTATTTCTAACAGTTTTTATAATTGGAACAATATCCTTGGTGATTTCTAAATTAGGATTATTAATTCGTGATAATGAACTGTACAAAGCATATTTTGTTTTTGGTTTTTTGATTTATAAACAAAATATTGACATAGAAAATAAGCGTATTGTTTCAATCCTAAAATTAAAAAGAGCGAATGGAATGCCGACAGTCGGATTGGTTTCTCCCCAAGGAGTTGATAGCTTTTATAAATTTTATGCTTACTTATTGGATAAGTCGCATACTGAAAAGACGGAACTAATCGGATTGAAAAAATTGAAAAATGCTGAATTAATCGTTGCGTTTTTACAAAAACACTTAAACTTTGATTACGAATTGTATAGCCCAAACTTTGATTTAAAAAGCAAAGGGTAAAGCAGTATGTGAAAAATGCTTATGTTAGTTCTGGTAGATTTTAATTACGTAATGGAATGAGATATAGGATCATAAATTCAAAATAAAAAAAGCATCTCCTTCGAGATGCTTTTTTCTATAAAAAACTTAACTATATATTAATCGTCAGATTCCGAAACCTTTGCAGGTTCCACTGAACTATCATGTGCATTATGGTATTCTTCTAAAAGATTCATAGTGGCATTTAATAAATCTTTAGTCTCTAATAATACACTGAAATACAACGTCGTGTTTTTCGGACTAGATTCTTCCGTTCTAGTACGTTCCACTTGTCTCTGGATTTTATGCGTTACCATATCCATAATTTCCTTCTTTCTACCGATAATAATCCCAATATCCTCAAATGAACCTGTATCGAAAGCGGCTTTGGTATTTGCAAATAAACGCTCAAAACGTTCGTCCACTTCCTTCAGCTCTTTAATTTGACTAAATTTCAGTTTCTTATGGTTGTTATTCACGTGCTTGTGACTAATTTTCGAGATATATTCCAAGGACTGTGTAATATCTTGCAAATAGCCTAAAACATTGATGTAAAAGTTACTAGCAGCAACACTAGATTCGTCTAAATTCTTAATAAAGTAGAAGATATTATCTCGTAACTCATCAATCTCATCAGAGAGTTTAACAACTTGTTTCTTATTCTTTTTAAGAAGTGATAAATCTTGTTTTGCTAAACCATTAATCGCATTGGTATAAATACGATTTCCACGTTTGATAACATTAGCAATATTTTTGGTGCTTTCATGAATTACACCTTGAATAGAGCTGCTTTCAGCACGTGTTAAGCTATCTTCTGCTTTTATTTCTTTCGTTTTCTTATTGTGAGAAATATAGTTTCTTACTAATAAAATAGTTGCTAATAATAATAGAACAGGAACCATGATGGTAACGTTCCAATTTAATAAGTAAGCAATGATTGCAGCTGCTACAAAGGCTATGAAAGCTGTAAAGAACCAACCACCAATCACGTTTAAAACACCAGCTACACGATACACAGCACTTTCTGCTCCCCAAGCACGATCCGCTAATGAGGTACCCATGGCAACCATAAATGTTACGTAAGTTGTAGAGAGTGGCAATTTCATAGAGGTTGCAATAGAAATTAATACTGCTGCAACCATAAGGTTCACAGCTGCACGAACTAAATCGAATGCAGGTAACTCATATGTTTTATCTTTTTTAAGTTTTAAAACTGGGACTTCAAATTGCTTATCAATTTTTGCTTGCCACGATGTTGGTAAAACATAAGACGACATTTGAGACGCTAAAACAGCAAATCGTACAAACCCTCTTGATAAAAAGTTAGGTTGAAAACGTTCTTTAGTTTCACCTTGACTGGATAAATCTAATGAGGTTTTAACAACTGCTTTCGCTTTACTTGAAAACCATAAGGTTGCCACCATTATTAAACCTGCTCCAACTAATAAATAGGTTGGAGTCGCAACTTTATCAGCTAAAAACCCCATGCTAAATGCTTCAGCTGGAACTCCTGAAGCTGCCCAAGTAGTATATGAAAGCCACCCAGCAATTGGTACTCCAATAAAGTTTACCAAATCATTACCAGCAAAAGCTAATGCTAATGCAAACGTTCCAACTAGAATAATAAGTTTATAAATGTTTACTTTAAAAACCGTCATTAATAGAAGGGATAACAAGGTCCAGAAAACTAAACTTATCAATACAACAAGCCCAACTTGGTCTGCAAGCAAGCCGTTTATGCTTTCACCATTTAAAAAAGAAAATTCTGTATTGCCAAATGCCATACCTTTTAAACCCTTAATAAATATGAAATAGGTGAGTGAGGTTAAGGCAATTCCGCCAAATAAGGCACCAACCCATTTTGCTTTTTTCTCAAAATTATTAGATAATAATAATCGTGCAACCCATTGAACAATGGCACCAATTGAGAATGCGACGACCACCGAAAGCAGGATTCCGAATATAATTTCGGCTGCTTTGGAGGTGTTGATATAATTTACAAGATCACTAAAAGTTCCACCATCATGACCAATTTTAATTAATGAAATGGCCACAGAAGCTCCTAATAATTCAAAAACAATAGATACCGTTGTTGATGTTGGCATTCCAACGGAATTGAAAAAGTCTAAAAGCAGGATGTCCGTAATCATCACAGCCATAAAGATGATCATGATTTCATTAAACATAAATTCGTGTGGATTGAAAATACCTTTTCTAGCAACCTCCATCATACCACTTGAAAAAACGGCTCCTACCGCTACACCAACACTCGCAACAATCATAATTGTTCTGAAAGAAATGGCTTTAGATCCGATGGCTGAATTCAAGAAATTCACAGCATCATTACTCACGCCTACCACCAAATCAGCGACTGCTAAAACGGCTAGGGCAATAATCATTAATAAGTATATATTATCCATAATTTGTTTTAAAATAATTTGCAAATATCTAAAGTGTAAACGATAGAGATGTTACCTTAATGTTATATTTATTCAGTTTAAAAATGTATTTCAAATTGTAATCTATATGCTAATGTGCCATTGGCACTTTCAATATCTACATAGGTAACATCAGATTGAACTTTTAATTTATGACCAACAATGTATTTTGAAACACCTAATGTGTATTCATCTACTTTGTTTTTACCAGTAATATTTTTGTCTAAGCTAACATTAGAATAACGACCAGCTAATTCCCAATTAGCCTTAAAAAGGTAACCGGCTTGTAGGTTTATAGCGTTTCCTATATCTACAACATCTCCAGTTGGCGTGTCATCACTATTCATTGCTATTGGATCATCTGCATCTCTGTTTGCAAATTCACCCATAAACGAAAAACCTTGGTATTTAAACATGGCATCTACAAACAATGTGGTAATGTTGGTTTCGTGGAATCCAGTGTCTGTAACCATGTAGCTTCCGCTATTACTTCTCGTTCTTACTGCATTATTGTTAAAGTCATAGGATATTCCTAATGCTAGTTTAGGGCTTTCTGTCCGTTTTAAATCACTTCCTATATAGTCTTCTTTTCCACTGAAATTACCAAGGGGTAAAAATTCTAAACGACCTGTGTATTGATGGCCTCCAATATTACCACTCGTCACATTTCGGCCTTCGCCTTGAGAAATAGAAACAATTTCCCTAATTACGAATTCATCGGATACATTCATATGATGTCTAAGTTGTATTCCTAAATCTCTATCAATATTGAATCCTGCATTTAAGATAGAGCGATCTACGAACTGCAAGTTTGCTGAAGATATAACGCGTTCACGGTTTCCTGGCAATTTAGTTTGCCCAAACCATAACGAGAAGTTCTCATGAAAATTCCACTTAATAACCGCATCCAAAATATATCTTGGAGCATTGCTAGTAAATTCTGACGCGCCTGATATATCTCTGTTTGAAAGCCCAATTTCAAGTTTGTATTCTAATTTAGGCGTTAAAGCGTAGCCGTCAAATTTTAATCGCGCTCTTCTAACTAAAAAATTGGAGTAAGGATCGGTAAGGTTTCCATTATTATTTTCCCAAGTAGCTAAGGCGAGGAATTGCATTCTTGCACCAACTTTCATGGTCCAAGAACTATCTTTTCCAACGAGGTTAAAAATTCCTTTTCCAAATTTTGGAGAAGCAATTTCTTGAGCAATTGTCAAATTAATTACACTTAAAAATAATAATACGACACAAAGCGTACTTTTATATTTCATAATTAGAGTATTAGTTTTTGTCGCTGCAAATAACCAACTCTAATGTTAAATTAATGTTTCCTCAATATTATTAGTATATAAATAAAAAAAGGCTGCTTTGGCCAAAAGCAGCCGCTAGAATTCATAATAATATAGTCGACAAAAACTAATAGATTATATGAAATTACTAATTGTTTTGTCTTAAGACATCACAAATATGGATAATATATATGTCTTTACTGTAATGACAATATTAAGGAATTATTAAGTATTTATTTTTTATCGATATTTTTGTAATCATCACTAAATCAACATTATACGGTTTCAATGTTAAATTAACGTTACCTAATTGTTGATTTACAGTTAATAAATTATTATATTTAGCTATTGAAAATTTAAAAACCCATAATTATGAAGAACCTTGTATTTATTTTCACCTTTTTAATTACTGTGGTCTCTTTTGCACAACAAGAGAGAGATTTAAAACTGAACAATGACACGAATGTTATTGATGTTACCTACTATCATGACAATGGAGTTGTAAGCCAAACAGGCTCATATACTTTAGATGGGAAACTTCAAGGAACTTGGTTGAGTTTTAATACAGCAGGTGAGAAAATTGTTTCTGCGAATTATAATAATGGAAAGAAAGTCGGCAAATGGTTTTACTGGTCTAGTGAAACTTTAAAAGAAGTAGATTATAGTAACAATGCTATTGCAAGTGTTAATGAATGGAATAAGTCCAGTTTAGCACAGCGTGATTAAAACGTTATAAAAGAAAAAAAGAGCATCCGTTGGATGCTCTTTTTTTTTGACTAATTTTTAAAAATTATAATTTATGCAACTTTATTGCACAGTCCAATTTGCTCCCCAAGAAGCATAGTCAGTTCCTGTTCCGTTTCCAGTTCCGGAAATAAAATCATCTATTGTAAACATGATTTCTGTATCATTTTTCATAGAAAGTGTTACATCTGTAAAGGTAACATCAGTAACTTTTAAATCGTTACTAACAACACCGTTTCCTGTGGGATTATCACCTAAATCACCATCCAAGTCGAATCCTTCACCATAACCTTGAATTAGTACGTTGGTGAAAATACCTTGAGTACCAGCTCTTAAACGAACTGCTTCGCTATCAGGATCCGTTGAAGTACCTAAACCAATAATTGTTAAATTTGTAACTGTCGGTTTTGAGTAATAACCACCTTCATTACTAAAGTCTGTATTATAACCATCAGCTTCAATACCCTTATCATGGTCAGTTCCATGTTGAACATAGGCATTTGTAATAGTTCCTGTGTAACCTTCTGTCCAGTCAATGGAATCATCTTGTGCATTGATAACTGAAACAAAACTCACATTTACAGTTCCTCCAAAAAATTCAATACCATCATCTTTTCCTTCAAAAGCTTGTATGTATTCAACAACCGTTTCATTACCTACACCATAAAAAGAAAATCCATTATTTTCAGATTGACCATCAGCAGCACCACCTGAATATTCAACACGTACGTAACGAATTGTTCCAGATGAATCATCTGCTAGATTCCCACCATAAGGCAAACTTGCGATTTCAGAAGTTGAAGTACCGCTACCTGTAACTGAATTAATTGGTGCTTTACCTAAAATAATTAATCCTCCCCAATCTCCAGCTGCTGGTGAATTGGCGTTTGATGTCATTACAATTGGGCTATTTGCCGTACCAGTTGCAATTATTTTGGCACCTTGAGAGATGGCAATATAAACGTCAGCTCCAGTGGCTTCAGCATAAATAGTGACACCTTCATTAATTATCAAGTTTGCACCTGATGCCATAATTACAGGTCCATTAATGATGTAGCATTTGTTAGCATCTAATTCCAAATCAGATGTATATTCGGCAGCTGGAATAACGATGCAAGAATCATCTGTATTACCACCACCATTGTTGTTAACAACACTACTGTTATCATTAATGATAATATCCGCAGTGTCATCTGATGAACATGAGAAGAGCATGGATACGATTGCTAATCCTAAAATTAAATTATTTTTCATTGTGTTTTAGTTTAATTAATTTCTATTATTTAAAATGATTGTTAAAATGAGTATTTAAGTTGTAATCCGATGTCCATACCACGTTTGTAATCTGAAACGCCTTTACCATTTGCTGAATTCACAACAATGTCTCCCAAAGTAGTTTCACGAACATATTTAACGGTTGGATTTAGTAAATTCATAACACTTAAGTTGATTTCAAACTTGTTGTTAATGGTGTTTTTCCAAATAAAATCCAGTGTTGGAACACCTTTTTCAATCACGTTTCCTAATTGTCCTGAACCTAAAGCGTCAATTCTATCAGAGAAATATGAGAATACTAAATTGGCAACTGGTTTGTAGTTTTTAAATGTTGGAGAGTAGCTGATATCAGCATTCAACAGGAAAGGTGAAGCACCTTGAAGTTCGTCTTTTGTTCTGTTGAAACTTACGTCGTAAAAATCGCCATCAATACGTTCATGCAAGTCTTGAGTTGTGTGCATGTAGGTGGCATTTAAGCCAACTGATAAATCCGAGTTGTCATTTTCATTTGTAATAAGATTTTTTCTGACTTCCAATTCAATTCCGTAAACGTTAGCTTTATCACCAGTTCTAAAATACCGTTGTGTTCCAGTTGCATCAGCACCAACTACTAGATTGATAGGGTCTTTGATGATTTTTGTGAAGGCTCCAAGCGATAAAATTTCACTTTTACTAAAAAACCATTCATATTTTAAATCGAAATTGAAAATTTTAGAATAGCCTTTTTCAAGTAAATCTGGATTTCCACCTACACGTACTGAAATATCTTCGTAAACAAATGGTGCTACTTCTTTGAATTCTGGAAGTGAAGCCGTTTGACTTGCAGAAAGTCTTAAGTTTTGATCTTCATCCAAGCTATATTTAACATTTAAACTTGGAAGGAATAAGTTGTTTTTAGATGTAATATCATCCTTGCCACGTAAGCCTAAATTAATAACATCAAAAGCAATATTTTGCTCAATGGATTCTAAACGAACACCAGGTACAAACAACCATTTGTCGCCAGCAGTAATTTCAGCATTCATATAACCAGCATAAATATCAATTTTACCTTGATACGTGTTTTCTGGTAATCCAGGTCTATTTGTGTTTGTATAACCCGGAACTGGTTTAATAACTTTTATTTCATAAAGACCACCTGTGTTTTCATTAATTTGGAGATTATCTAACGAAAAGATATTATTAAAATTATTTACATCTGTAACAGGGAAATTACCCTGAATAATATCATAACCGTATCGGATGTTATCAAAATTACGTGTTTTGCTTTTTCCGTTATAACCAATATTTAATTTTATATTATCTGTTGCTTGATAGGCGAAATTTAAGTTTCCGTTGTATTCATCATCGGTAATACTTTGAAAATAACGCTGATTATCAAAATCTACATTACTATAAAATATAGGATTAGAGCTTGGGTCATTATCAAAAGCAAGATGGTAATTTTCTAAACTGATTCGTTTACGGTCTGGTTGATCCGCGTTTACATAGTTATAACCAAATCCCCAATCCACTTCAATTTTCCCCGATTTATGATTTCCCAATAATTGATTGACGAACATTTTTGTTTGGTCAAATTGTACATTCATTTGGTAAAAACCTTCGTCGGTATTTTGAATGGCATCTCGGTTTCTTCCGTTACCATTTGTTCCAAAATAGCCAACCACATCGGATGAATTATTAATAAAAACCGAATTGTATTTAATGGTATTGGCATCGTCTATTTTATAATTTACATTTGCCATAGCAGTTGTTGTGGTGCTATATTCGTATTCTTCGGCACTATCAACAAATGCTTTTTTCTCTACTAACGTATAATCTCTGGTGGTACCTTGACGGTATTCATAACCGTTTTCAAAAGAGCCTGTAGTAAAAATGCTTAATCGCGAACCGTTTTTAAAATTGAAAGATTTTCCAGTAGACGCACCATAACTCACATTAATAGGTGTTCCAGCAGAAACAGGGTCGAAACCATGAGATAAAACAACAGCAAACGGATTATGATCATAACGACCATAGTATCCGAAATAACCTGTTCCTTCACTTCTTACAAATTCTTTGTTAATGGCATTGGTGTTGAAACCGCTACCTGTAAACACATCTAAAAACCCATTCCCTTTATAATCCTTTGAGTTGATATTGACATTTCCTGCAGAGAAATCACCATAAAAACCAGCTGCATAAGCCTTACTAATGGATACGTTTTCAATGATATCTGATGAGAATAAATCTAAATCTATATTCTTTTTATTCACATCACTGGATGGCAATGATAAGCCGTTCATAGTGGTATTTAAATACCGATCTCCTAATCCACGAACATAAACGTTGCTAGACCCTTCTTGTTTTGAAACACCAGATATTTTAGCAACAGCACCAGCCGCATTACTTACACCTTTTCGTGATAATTCTTCAGCACCAATACTTTGTTTGATTTCAACCGCTTTTTTCTGTTCAAGTAATAAGGCTACTTCACTTTCGCGTTTAGCAGTTGTGGTGATGACAACTTCATCTAATGAAGCAGCACTAGCAGCCATTGGTAAATTAATTTCAGTAATCTTACCGGCAACTATTTTAGCTTCAATTTCTTGTGTTTGGTAGCCAACAAAACTAAATACAATAATATAATTACCTGGCTCCAGATTATCTATAATATATAAACCATCCATATCGGTTGTGGTTCCTTTTGCAGTGCCTTTTATAATAACATTTGCAAAGGGTAGTGGCTCATCATTATATTCCTGATCCGTGATTTTTCCAGCTAATGAACCTGTATTTTGAGAATACGATATTAGGGTTGTAAATAATAACAGGTTAAGAAGTAAATATTTCATATAATTATTACAAATTTTCTTGCCGCAAAGAAACTACAGATGTGTAATCTCAAGGTTAAGTGGGCATTAAACCTATGTCATAAAACCATTACCTCAATGTTACGAGATTTAATATTGAATCTGATTTGGAAACAGTTTCTTAACATTGAAAAAATGGTATCTTGCAACTCAATATATTAGCAGCATGAACTGGGAACAATTATTATCATTAAAGCGCTTTGGCGATACCAATAAGCGTTTACGAAAAGAGCAAGATGAAACCCGTTTAGGGTTTGAAGTAGATTATGATCGGATTATTTTTTCATCAGAATTTAGAAGCTTACAAGATAAAACCCAGGTTATTCCCTTATCTCAAACAGATTTTGTTCACACACGATTAACCCATAGTTTGGAAGTAAGTGTTGTAGGAAGAACGTTGGGTAGATTAGTTGGCAAGCAGTTAATTGAAAAATATCCGCATTTACAAAATATTCATGGCTATCAACCAAATGATTTTGGTGCTATCGTTGCAGCCGCTGCATTGGCGCATGATATTGGAAATCCGCCTTTTGGACATTCAGGAGAAAAAGCCATTGGCGAATTTTTTAAATCGGGATCAGGACAGGTTTTCAAAAGTGAATTGACCGATAAAGAATATCAAGATTTATGTGATTTTGAAGGTAATGCCAATGGGTTTAAAATTTTAACCGAAAGTCGAATAGGTCGTGAAGGAGGCTTGCGTTTAAGTTATTCTACTTTAGGTGCCTTTGCTAAATATCCGAAAGAATCCTTACCTAAAAAACCAACGATGCATATAGCTGATAAAAAATATGGCTTTTTTCAAGGAGACAAAACAGCTTTTGACGATGTGGCAAAAGAGTTAGGTTTAATTTCCAGAGGATCCGATGATAACATTAGTTATGCTAGACATCCTTTAACATTTTTAGTAGAAGCCGCTGATGATATTTGCTATACGATTATAGATTTTGAAGATGGTATTAATTTAGGGTTGATTCAAGAGGAGTTTGCTTTGGAGTATTTAATTAATTTGGTGCGAGATAGTATCCAAACTAAAAAATATCATCAATTATCTACCACTCAAGATCGGATTAGCTATTTAAGAGCTTTGGCCATTAACACTTTAATTAATGAAGCCGTTTCTGTTTTTATTGAAAACGAAGAAGCTATTTTGAATGACGATTTTAAAATTGCATTATTAGATAAAAGTAAATATGAAGCACAGATTACTGATATTATTAACATTAGTGTGAAAAATGTGTATCAATCTAAAGAGGTCGTGGAAAAGGAAATTATGGGTTATCGGGTTATAAACACCTTATTGGAAACTTATGTGTCTGCCGTAAATAATGCGTATAATGGCAATGCTTCAAATTATGATAACCTGATATTAAATACCCTATCAGGAAGCATCAATATTCAAGAAGATTTAATCTATAAACGCTTATTAAATGTCTGTAATTACGTGGCATCTTTATCTGATAGTCGTGCAATTTTAATTTACAAGAAAATAAAAGGAATGTCTTTTTAGTAAGATAAAACTTTCAAATTTAGTGTTTAATCGAATTTACTTGCGTATTAACGATATATGTTTTACATTTAGTTCTCAAATGCTAATTGAACCTAACTAAAATGAAAAAAAATATACTAGGAGCTATCGTTATATTTTTTGTAACCTTTGCTAGTTTGCTTGTTATTAGCGAGCTGTCCAATTCAAACGATTCGGATTTCAACGCTACACAATTTTACGCAGAAGAGTCGTAAGCTATGAATTCATTATTGCCACAACAAAGTCTCTAATTTTTTTAGGGCTCATGTTTGTTATTTCTTCAAGTTCTTCTATGGTACCTTGTTCAATAAATTGATCAGGAACACCTAAAATTTGCAACGTATTATTGTATTCAAATTGTGCTTTAAATTCTGCAATAGCACTTCCAAAACCTCCTACAATAGTTCCGTTTTCAATCGTTATAACAATTTTATGGCTCTCAAAAATAGTATGTAATAATGGCTCATCAAGAGGTTTAATAAATGCCATATCGTAATGCGAAATGGGCAAATCACTTATAGCTTCTGTTACATTTTTGGCTGTGCTGCCAATACTCAAAACGGCAATATTTTCGCCGTGCTTCAATTTTTCACCTTTACCAAGTATTATTTCTTTTAAGGGAACTTGCCAATCTATAATAGTTCCACGACCTCTTGGGTACCTGATAGCTAACGGGTTTTTTAATTTACCCAGTTGTGCTGTGAAAATTAGATTTCTTAAAGTAATTTCATTTCTTGGTGCTGCAATTATCATGTTTGGAATGCAACGTAAATAAGCCATATCAAAAACACCATGATGTGTGGCGCCATCTTCACCAACTAAACCGGAACGATCCAAACAGAAAATAACAGGTAAATTCTGCAAAGCGACATCATGTATAATTTGGTCGTAAGCACGTTGTAAAAAGGTGGAGTAAATATTGCAAAAAGGAATTAAACCTTGAGTCGCCATTCCAGCAGCAAGGGTTACAGCATGTTGTTCGGCAATTCCAACATCAAACGCACGATCAGGAAATACATCCATCATGTATTTTAAGGAACTTCCAGTTGGCATAGCTGGCGTAATGCCAACAATTTTTGTTCTTTTTAGCTAATTCAAGCAATGTAATACCAAATACATCCTGATATTTCGGTGGTTGTAAAGCGGACGTTTTTGGTGGAATATCACCTGTTATGGCATCAAATTTTCCAGGAGCATGATACACCACTTGATTTTCTTCGGCTTGTTTCAAACCTTTTCCTTTAGTAGTAATTACATGAAGGAATTTTGGGCCTTTAACGGTTTTCAATCGTTCTAATTCGGTAATTATTTTAAAAACATCATGCCCATCAATGGGTCCAGAGTAATCAAAATTTAAGGCTTCAAAAATATTATCTTGGTTTTGGGTACCCGTTTTTACACTGGTTAAATATTGTTTTAAAGCACCAACACTTGGGTCAATTCCAATAGCATTATCATTTAAAATAACTAATAAATTAGCATTAGTTACGCCAGCATGATTTAATCCTTCAAAAGCCATTCCACTGGCTATGGATGCGTCACCAATTACCGCAATATGGTGTTTATCAAAATCTCCTTTAATTTGTGAAGCAATAGCCATACCTAAAGCAGCTGAAATGGAAGTTGAGGAATGTCCAGTTCCAAACGTATCAAACGTGCTTTCAGAGCGTTTTGGAAACCCACTAATACCGTCTAATTGCCGGTTGGTATGAAAATCAGCTTTCCTATTAGTCAATATTTTATGCACATATGCTTGATGGCCAACATCCCAAATTAATAAATCATCAGGCGTATTAAATGCATAATGAAGCGCAATGGTTAGTTCCACAACACCTAAACTAGCACCTAAATGACCTTCTTTAGTGGCGACCATATTGATAATAAATTGACGCAGCTCTAAAGCTAAATCTGGAAGTTGATTTTGATTTAGTTTGCGTAAATCTAAAGGCGTGTTTATTGCGTTAAGAATATTTAAATTCATCTATGTAGAATATGATGTAAAGCTATCAAAATAGCTTGTACTTTTATAATAACTTGATTTAAATATATAATTATTCTAAATTCTCATGCTAACTTCCTTATATTTGATGCATTATACTAAATTCTCTAATTTTTAATTAAAAGAAATGAAAAATAACTACGCAAAACATTTACTTTTTTTAGCAGTCTTGGTTTTTGCCAACATGCTTTACGCCCAAAGTAATTTGGTGGATTCTAATTACGCTTCTGTAATTCAAGATTACCTTAATCAAAATAAAGAAAAATACGGTTTAACAGTCAGTGATATTTCTGAGTTATCCGTTAATAACGAAGTGTTTTCTAAAAGCACTAAAATTACGCATGTTTACCTGAATCAAAGATACCAAGGTATTTCAATTTTTAATGCTGTATCTAGTGTGGCCATAAAAGGCAATGCTGTTTTTTATTATGCTAATGGTTTTACTGGAAATATTAATGAAAGAGTCAATACAGCCTTACCACAATTATCAGCGCAGCAGGCAATTCAACGTGTTGCTTCAATTTTAAATTTAGGAGCGATTCAAAATTTAGATTTACTTGAAAAAAATAATAATGACTATATCTTTTCTAATGGAAATATTTCTCAAACAACTATTCCTGTTAAATTAGTTTATTTTAAAGATGAAGCTGGAAATTTATCCCTTTCCTGGGATTTAAGCGTTCATACAATGAACGGGAATAATTGGTATAGCGTTCGAGTAGACGCTATTTCAGGTGAAATAATTGATCAAAGTGATTGGATTATAGCTTGTAATTTTGGCGATTCAGAACATGCAAATCATGGTCATGTTTCAGATCAAATGGCTCCTAAGGAATCTAATTTTACACTTTTTAAAGATGCTGCTTTGGTAGCAGATGGATCGCAATATAGTGTATATGCGCTTCCAGTTGAAAGCCCTAATCATGGTAGTAGAACTGTGTTGCAGGAACCTGCAGATAACGATGCCTCACCTTTTGGATGGCATGACACCAACGGTTCGGCAGGTGCGGACTTTAATACTACGCGTGGTAATAATGTTTGGGCCATGGAAGATAGAAACGGTAATGATGGTTTTGGATACTCTCCAAATGGAACCACGTCTTTAAACTTTGATTTCCCATTAGATTTCAATCAAGAACCAGAAGGCTATCAAGATGCTTCCATAACAAACTTATTTTATGTAAATAATGTCATGCACGATATTTGGTATAAATATGGTTTTGATGAAGCAAGTGGTAATTTTCAAGCTAATAACTACGGAAATGGAGGTGCAGGTAATGATTATGTTCGTGCTGATGGTCAAGATGGAAATGGTGTTGGTACATCTATAAACAATGCTTTTTTTGGAACACCTGCAGATGGAGCTAGCCCAAGCATGAGAATGTTTCTATGGTCACCAGTTGGAGGAGGCTTGCAAGATTTGGTTACTGTAAATAATACGTCAGTAGCTGGCACATATACAGCTGTTAATCCTGCAACAGCAGCACCAAACAATATTTTAGGAATTGGTCAAGTACCTGTTACCGCTGATTTACAATTAGTAAATGATAGTACATCATTACCAACAGAAGGTTGTAATGCTATTGCAAGTGTGGCAGGTAAAATTGCTGTAATTAGAAGAGGTAACTGTCCTTTCGTAGATAAAATACAAAACGCTCAAGACGCAGGAGCTGTTGCTGTAATTGTTATAAATCATAATAATCCAACGAATGATCCTGCATATGTACCTTATGTAAACATGGCTGGTGAAGTTAATCCACCATTTACAATTCCTTCCGTATTTATGAATTTTGCCGATGGCGAACTTTTAATTGCTGCTATGCAAAGTGAAACTGTTAATGTAACACTTCAAGGGCCAAGCCCTTTTATGTTAGACGGAAGTTTAGATAATATGATTGTTGCTCATGAATATGGACATGGTATTTCTAATCGCTTAACTGGTGGTGCTAATTTAGCCGGTTGTTTACAAAATGAAACGCAAATGGGTGAAGGCTGGTCTGATTGGTTTGCCTTAATGATAACCTTACAAGGTACGGAAGATTATGCTGCAGGACGTGGTATGGTAACATATGCTGCAGGACAAGGTGTAGATGGTATAGGAATTAGAAATGCCAAATACGCGACTGATTTTTCAGTAAATGATTTTACTTACGCAGACACCAATAATACAGCGCAAGTATCTCAACCACACGGAATAGGTTTTATATGGGCAACTATGTTATATGATTTAACAGATGCTTATGTAACCAAATATGGCTTTGATGAAGACATTTATAATGGAACTGGTGGAAATAACAAAGTGATGCAATTGGTTATTGATGGTCTTAAAATACAACCATGTGGTCCAGATTTTATAGACGGTCGTGATGCGCTTTTAGCTGCAGACATGGCAACTACTGGTGGTGAAGATCAATGTATGATTTGGGAAGTTTTTGCTAATAGAGGTTTAGGTTTAAATGCATCTGGCGGAAGTAAATTTAGCAGAACCGATCAGGTTGAAGATTTTAGTATGCCTTTAGACACAGACCCAAGCTTGCAAAACTGTACAAGTTTAAGTGTAGATGAGTTTAAGCAAAGCGATTATAAAGTGTATCCAAACCCAACTAATAATAACCTGTTTATTAAAACGAATAAGAGTTTTGGACAAGTAACAATGACTATTACCGATCTTAATGGAAGACAGGTTTACAACAAACAAGTTGATTTATTTGGTACGGTTGAAATTAATATGAATAAGTTACAATCAGGTATTTATATCCTAAATATGAAAGGGCAGAACATAGATGCCAACCATAAGATTATTAAAAATTAATATTTTTTGAATGATATTTTTAAAAGGCAACTATTAATTTAGTTGCCTTTTTTATTTTTGCTATTATGATAAACATTTTTGACGATTCGTATTTTATGAAAAAAGCCTTAATAGAAGCTGAAATAGCTTTTGATAAAGGCGAAATTCCCGTTGGTGCTGTTGTAGTAATAGATAATAAAGTTATAGCAAGAGGTCATAATCTAACAGAGATGTTAAATGATGTTACGGCTCATGCAGAAATGCAAGCCATAACGGCTGCGGCCAATTTTTTAGGCGGAAAATATTTACATGATTGTACTATGTATGTTACTCTAGAACCTTGCCAAATGTGTGGTGGAGCCTTGTATTGGAGTCAGATAAGTAACATAGTCTATGGTGCGCGTGATGAAGAACGTGGTTGTATAAACTTGCAAACCAAACTACATCCTAAAACCATGGTAAAAGGAGGTGTGTTAGCCGAAGAAGCAGCAACCCTTTTAAAACGTTTTTTTTATAGAAAGAAGAAACTTAAACTAAAGTTTGTTGCGTTTTTGACTTTCACGCATTTTGTCTAAATTTTCTTTATTGAGTAAATAATCACTCATTTTTTTGTCTTTCCAGCGATACCAAGAAAATAACGGAAAAACAATAAAAAATAACCCGAGAACACCACTTCCTACAAGTTTTGGCGCATAATCCAAATCAAGTGTTAATCCGCATATAATAGCAGTTAAAGATGTAATCAGAAATAGTAAAATAAGATATTTCATAATTAATGTGTGATATTTATTAGTTTGCGTCGGTAAGCAGTTAATAGTTTCGATTTAGAAACAAATCCATAATACTTTCCATTTTTAATTACTGGCAGATTCCAAGCGTTCGTGTCTTGAAATTTTTTCATAACTGTTCTCATGCTATCTTTCTCATAATTTATATGTCCAGGTGGTAAATGCATGAATGTTTCTACAGAGGTTGAGTTGTATAAGGATTGATCAAACATAATATTCCGAATATCATCTAATAAAATGATACCAACAAGAATTTGCTCTTCATTAATAACAGGAAATAAATTTCTATTTGATTTTGATACGCCTTCATGAAGCATAGTGCCTAAAGACATATCTGGATGCAAGGCTATAAAATTTTGCTCAATAACACTATCTATATCCATAGATGTCAGCACATTCTGATCTTTATCTTGCGTTAATAAGTCGCCTCTTTCAGCTAATTCTTTCGTATATATGGTATGTTCCATATAATTTTTAGTTATCATATAAGAAATTGCAACCGTGATCATTAAGGGTAAGAATAATATGTAACCTCCCGTAATTTCAGCAATTAGAAATATAGCCGTTAAAGGTGCATGAATAACACCTGCAATAAGTCCAGCCATACCAACCAGTGTAAAGTTAGATTCAGAAACTTGATGGCCTAGACCAATATTATTAATTATTTTAGCCACCACATTACCTAAAGCACTTCCCATTACCATAGTTGGTACAATAACACCACCAACACCACCAGCAGCAAAGGTGGTTGTCATGGCAATAGCTTTGAAAATGGTGAAGCCAATTAGCAAAACAATAACGACCCAAATATTATCCAGATAATTATCAAATAAAGTAGATCCTAAAGCATGTAAGTAATTACCATCAAATAAATCTTTTGTAAAACTTAATCCCTCACCATAAAGTGGTGGAATAAAATATAGCATGGCACCAATAGCAAAACCACCAACAAGGAGTTTAGAGAATTTTGTTTTAAACCGATCAAAGAAGGCATATACTGCAAAGTAGATTTTAGTGAAATAAATGGAGGCAATTCCTGTTCCCAATCCTAGAATAATATAAAAAGCTGTATCTCTAATTGTAAATTTATCTGTAACAGCAAAATCAAATAATAATTCATCACCCAAGAAAAAGTAGGACGTTAATACAGAAGAAATAGAAGCGATTAACAAGGGTAATAACGAGGCAAATGTGAGATCTAAACTGAACACTTCTACAGCAAACACGATAGCAGCAATAGGCGATTTAAACATGGACGCAATAGCCGCAGAGGTGGCACATGCAATCAATAGTGTTCTTGTTTTTTTATCAATATGCAACAATCGGCTCATGTTAGAACTAATTGCCGAACCAGACGTAATGGCTGGCCCTAATAATCCAACAGATCCACCAAAACCAACAGTTAATGGAGCCAAAACTATGGGATGATAAATTAACTTGTATGATAACAATCCTTTTTGACGCAGCAAAGAATATAATAGAGATGGAACAGCACGCTTAATAAATGGTGGAACGGTTGGTGTCATGCCTTTTTTAAATACATATTTCCTCAATAAATAAACAAAGAGCAAACCTATAAAAGGTAAAATAAAGTATAATTGATTTTCAGAAAAAACGATTCCTTTTTCTAGAAATAGTTGAATGGAATAGGTGATGTTTTTAAGCGTTAAAGCAGCAATACCTGTAGATAAACCGACAAAAACGCTCAATAATAAAACAAAGTTTTTTTGGGAGATATGTTTGTACCTCCAAAGCATGATGTGCTTTATTATCGTTTTTAAATTCATTTATAGTGTTAAGTCGGATTTTATAATTAACAAATCTTCTAAATAAATTTGACGTAAGGTTTCTACATATGGTCTATTATTAAAATAACCTTGTTTGAAATCTTCAATTGCTGCATTTATTAATTCTTCGGCTAATTCTATTTGCCCTTGCTCTTTGGCTATAATAGCCATGTAATATTTGGCATCAGCACTTATATTTCTTCCGTGCTCTAATCGTTTTTCAAAATTATAAAATGCTTTTTCGTAATTGCCAGATTCGTAATAGGCAATACCTCTGTATAAAAAAGCAGTAAGTTCCACCCAATCTTCACCCGATTCGTCTATTTCTTGATTAATATAGGTATCAAAATATGAAATAGAATTATCATAATCATTCAAACCTAAATAGGCAACACCTCGCCAATAATCAACGCTATGACCTTGTGGCTGATCAGTAAAATTAGGGGTTAAGGTATCAGATGCATCAAAATCGGTGATGGCTTTTTTATAATCTCTGTAAAACCATAAATATAAATAGCCACGCCAAGGAACACGCGTAACCGAATCTAGAAGAACGGCTTTATCATATTGTTCTTTCCACATATGTGGCATACCGCGTTTTAAATAACCAACAGATAATTCATAAACTGCTTGTTCATAAGTAGAATCTATTTCAATAGCACGTGCAATACCGTTGATGCTTCCAGCTGAACCTTGTCCAAAATTGGAAACGCCAAACTTGTACGATGCTTCAGCCTTTTCTCGCTTGTTTTGGCATGAGAAAACACAAAGGATCAAACAGATGCTAAGGGATAATTTCAGTAATCTCGCCATTTTCTATTCTATAAGATATATACATGTAGGAATCTCTAAAGTCGTCATGTACATAATTTGGATTCCACGTTTTAAGTTCTGTTGTTAGTTGAAATAACTGATCAACTAAATCTTTATCAAAAGCTTTTGGTTTTAAATCCAAGTCGTTTTCATGAATCACATAACGTCCAGCTTCACCTTTACAATTAATAACAAATCGGATGTTTAAATAACCCGAATCTGTATAGTTTTTGCTTTTGTAATTTGAAAGAATAAATTTTCGTAACCCATTTTTACCTTTGCTGTATGTTGCACGTTCCGGATTATAATACTGAAGAATATAATTTTCATTACAAACTTCAAAACCTTCGCTTAACAAAGCAGTTTCGGGATCTATATATTCAACGTCTTGCGTGTATTTTTCTTGAGGCACAAACTTGTAGTTAAACATATAATAGGCGTAACCGTATAAGGCAAAAAGGACAATTGCGAAGCCCAAAACGATGTATAGAAAAATTTTAAAAATCCGTTTCCAATTCATAAGTTAAAACTACTAAAAAAAATGTCCCGATAAACTATCGGGACACATTATAAGTTTTTATGCTTTTAAGTTGAGTTTTAAACTTAACTCTTCCAATTGCTTATTATCTAGTGGAGCAGGTGCGTCAATCATAACGTCACGTCCTGAATTGTTTTTTGGGAAGGCAATAAAATCACGAATGGTTTCTTGTCCACCTAAAATGGCTACCAATCTATCCAAACCAAAAGCTAAACCACCATGTGGAGGCGCTCCATATTGAAAAGCATCCATTAAAAATCCGAATTGTGCTTTAGCTTCTTCTTTAGAAAAGCCTAAATAATCGAACATTAAAGCCTGTGTTTTTTTATCGTGAATACGAATAGAACCACCACCAATTTCGTTACCATTCAACACCAAATCGTAAGCATTGGCCTTCACATCCGCAGGATTGGTTTCTAACAATTCCAATTGTCCTGGCTTTGGCGATGTAAATGGATGGTGCATGGCATGGAAGCGTTCGGTTTCTTCATCCCATTCCAATAATGGAAAATCCATAACCCAAAGTGGTGCAAATTCGTTTGGTTTACGCAAACCTAACTGCTCTGCTAATTCCATACGTAAGGCACTTAATTGTGCACGAACTTTATTTTTAGGGCCAGAAAGCACACAAACTAAGTCGCCAGCTTTGGCACCTGTTTTTTCTGCCCATTTGGCTAAGTCGTCTTGATCGAAAAATTTGTCGACCGATGATTTGTAAGAACCATCATCATTACAACGGCTATAAATCATGCCTAAAGCGCCAACTTGCGGACGTTTTACCCAATCAATTAGCTTGTCAATTTCTTTTCTTGTATATGAATTTCCTCCAGGAACGGCAATGCCAACGACTAATTCGGCATCATTAAATACGCCAAAATCTTTGTGTTGTGCTACATCGTTAAGCTCGCCAAATTCCATTCCGAAACGAATATCGGGTTTATCATTTCCGTATAAACGCATGGCATCATCATAGAGCATGCGTGGGAATTCTGAAATTTCAACACCATTCACTTCTTTTAAAAGATGTCTGGTTAAACCTTCAAAAGCATTTAAAATATCTTCTTGTTCCACAAATGCCATTTCGCAGTCAATTTGTGTGAATTCTGGTTGTCTGTCTGCACGTAAATCTTCATCACGGAAGCATTTTACAATTTGAAAATACTTATCCATACCACCAACCATAAGCAATTGCTTGAAAGTTTGTGGACTTTGAGGAAGCGCATAAAACTGACCTTCATTCATACGAGAAGGCACCACAAAATCGCGAGCACCTTCAGGAGTCGATTTAATTAAGTAAGGTGTTTCAACTTCAATAAAACCTTCTTTTGATAAGTAGTTTCTAACTTCTTGTGTGACTTTATGACGAAAAATCAAGCTATTTTTTACCGGATTCTTCGAATATCTAAGTAGCGATATTTCATACGAATATCTTCGCCACCATCGGTTTTATCTTCAATAGTAAAAGGCGGTAAAAGTGATTCGTTTAATATATTCATTTTGGACACCAAAATTTCAATATCTCCTGTTGGAATATTGGCATTTTTAGAAGCACGTTCAATAACGGTTCCAGTTACCTGAATCACAAATTCACGACCTAATTTTTGTGCCTTTTCCATCATGGCTTTAGGCGTACGTTCTTCATCAAAAACCAATTGAGTAATGCCGTAACGGTCGCGTAAATCTACCCAAACAATAAAACCTTTGTCGCGTGATTTTTGTACCCAACCAGAAAGGGTTACTTCGGTATTGATGTGTGATGCTCGTAATTCACCACAATTGTGACTTCTGTACATGATATGTTATTTTTATAAGGCATAGCTATATGCGGTTGCAAATTTAAGGAAGTTAACGGATTATCAAATAAAAAAAGCCTCAACATTTGTTGAGGCTTCCCGCTATTAGCCAATCTTTTATTTAAGGGATATAAGAATTGGCACTAAATGCTATTGTTATGTTGTCGATTTTTCACGAATCCACATTTTTAATTGCATGGATAAATAGAATAATATAGGAACAACAATTAGTGTTAAGAAGGTTGCTATTAGTAAACCATAAATAACCGTCCAGGCTAAAGGTCCCCAAAATACCACGTTATCGCCACCCATATAAATATTTGGATCTAATTCTCCAAATAAGGTAAAGAAGTTTATGTTTAACCCAATGGCTAAAGGCACTAAACCCAGAATAGTGGTTATGGCTGTTAGTAATACAGGACGTAAACGCGCTTTTCCTGCTCGAACGATACTTTCAAATAAATCCTCTTTACTCAAGTATTCATTATCCTCTAAATTCAGGTCATGTTTTTTTCTATCTATTAATAATTGGGCATAATCTAGTAACACTACACCATTATTAACTACAATTCCTGCCAGTGAAATAATACCAACCATGGTCATCATAATTACAAAAGCACTTCCAGTAATAACCATACCACCAAACACACCAATAAGACTCAAAAATATGGCGAGCATGATAATAGTTGGTTTAGAAATGGAGTTAAATTGAAATATTAAAATAAAGAAGATGAGCCCTAATCCTGTAAAAAAAGCACCCATTAAAAAGACCATTTGTTTATTCTGTTCTTCAATTTGACCTGTATAATCAATATGAATATTACTAGGTAAATTTTTGTAACTCTTCATTTCATTTTGAATCTGTGTTACAATAGCTTGAGCATCTGTAAATCCAGGAGATAAAGCTGAATATACCGTTACCACACGTTTCGTAGCCTTGTGTTTAATGGCACTAAAACTAGAATTGTTTTCATGTTTGGTAACCGCAGAAACTGGTATACTTTTCAGTTGACCTGTATTGTCTCGGAACGTGATGTTTTGATTAAACAACGCACTTGTGTTGTATCGATTTTCTTCATTAAAACGAACGTAAATATCAAAATCGTCGCCATCTTCTTTATAGATTCCAGCTTTAGTTCCGAAAATAGAATTTCGTAATTGCTGACCAACTTGCGCTGCACTTACGCCTAATTCTCCTGCTTTTTCTCTATCAATAATAACACGCATGGAAGGCTTGTCCTTATTCACATCAATTTTCAATTCGTCAATACCTTGAATATTTTTGGTATTGATAAATTCACGCATATTTTCAGCTGTATTAATCAGCTCGTCATAATCATCACCTTCAATTTCAATATTAATTGGTGATCCTGCAGGTGGTCCATTGGCATCTTTTTCAACGGAAATCAAAACACCTGGATAAATGCCAACTAAAGCTTCTTGAACTTTTTGACGAAGCAACTCACTATCTTCACCACGACGGTATTTATATTCGCGCATAGAAGCCGTAATCTTGGCTTTGTGTGGCATTTCTGCCGATGAGCCACTGTCAGTTTGCGGATTTCCAGCGCCTTCACCAACTTGCGAAACGGCACTTTCTACCATATAATTATAGTCGCCATCACGATATTGTTCGTCATTTACTACTTTATAAACACGTTTCTCAATTTCACGCGTAATAGCATCGGTTTTTTCAATAGCGGTTCCCTGTGGATATTCTATATAGACAATAATCTGATTGGGTTTGTTATCTGGGAAAAATTCTACTTTGGTACGTTCGGTTGATAATGAAATCCCGAAAGTTACAAATGATAATATTAAAAGCACAAATGTACCAATTGCCAATCCGTAAGAACGCCAACCAGATAAAGCCCAACGTAGTTTGTTTTCATACCAGCGTTCTAATCTTACCAACGTTTTTGTTTGGAAATTATTTGCCCATTTACGCAAAAATATGCGGTAAGCCCATTGCATAATGGCTGTAAAAATCATTAAGGTTCCTAATGCACGATAGTCTCCACCAAAAATGACTATTAACAATCCAATACCAGCCATAATTGCGGTATTACGGATAATTTTTTTCAAAGGCATATCCTTATCTTCGGTACTCATAAATTGCGATACTAAAACCGAATTAAAGAAAATTGCAACAAATAAAGAAGAACCCAATACCACCGAAAGTGTTATAGGTAGAATCATCATAAATTGTCCCATAATTCCTGGCCATAAACCTAGTGGAATAAATGCCGCAACGGTTGTAGCTGTTGATATAATAATAGGAAATGCAATTTCGCCAATACCTTTTTTAGCGGCTTCAATGCGGCTCATACCTTCTTCGTCCATCAAACGATACACGTTTTCAACGACCACAATTCCGTTATCTACGAGCATTCCTAGACCCATAATAAGGCCGAAAAGCACCATGGTATTTAAACTCTGTCCTAAAAGATTTAATATCATAAGCGACATAAACATGGACATTGGTATGGCAAAACCGACAAAAATGGCATTTTTGAAACCTAAAAAGAACATTAAAACCATAACGACCAGAATCACACCAAAAATAATGTTGTTCACCAAATCATCTACTTGACCAATAGTTACAGGCGATTGATCGTTGGCAATAGTCACTTGTAAATCCTGTGGAAATTTATTATCGATAGCATTTTGAACAATCACTTTAATTTGTTCTGCAGCAGCAACCATGTTTTTACCAGCACGTTTTTTAACATCCAGCATCACAACAGGCTCACCAAATTCTCTAGCGAAGGTTGTTTTATCTTCTTCGTGAAAGGTAACTGTTGCCACATCTTTTAAATAAATAGCTTTGCCTTTTTCAGCTTTTACAACGAAATTTTCCAGTTCGTCAGGCGATTCAATTTCACCTAAAATACGAATTGTTCTACGTTGACCACTCGCTTTTAAATTTCCAGCAGACATGGTCATGTTTCCATTATTAATAGCGCCAATAATGTCATTAAATGTCACATCAGCAGCCATCATTTTAAAAATATCAACGGCAACTTCTACTTCTTTATCTTGAGCGCCACGAATATCCACTTTTTTTAATTTCGAGTAAATCTTCTATTTCATCCTGAAGATATTCGCCATATTCTTTCAGTTTTTCAACCGGATAATCACCAGAGATATTAATGTTTAGAATGGGCATTTCTTCAGACATGCTCAATTCAAAAACATCTGGTTTTACTTTCGCACCATTGGACATTGGCCAATCTTCGCCAGCTGTTTTAGTGTCTATTTCATCTTTTACCTTTTGCTTGGCTTGCTCTACAGTTAGGTTCTCATCAAATTCCACAATAATCATAGAAAAATCTTCCTGTGATGTGGAGGTAATTTCCACGACATTACTAACCGTTTTCAGTTCATCTTCAAGTGGATCTGTGATGAGTTTCTCAATATCTTCAGCTGTATTTCCTGGATAAATAGAACTAACATAAATTTTAGTTTCGTTTACTTCTGGAAAATTTTCACGAGGCATGTCAAAAAATGCGGCTACACCTAAATAAAATATAACCAGAATCAGAACATACATGGTGGTCTTGTTATTGATTGCCCATGATGATAAACCAAATTCCTTATCGACTTGTTTTTTCTTTTTAGTCATTAGTTTCTTTTTATTCGTTGGTTTTTTCGGATGGCATGTCCACTACTTTCACAGTTTGTCCATCTTTCACGCTTCTGGCGCCTTCTCTAACAATTTCGGCACCATCTTCAATACCTTCTAAAACTTCAATTACATCACCTTGTGTTCTTCCAGTTTTAATTATAATTCGTTTGGCATCGCCTTCACCTTGACTATTTTTATTAGAAATAACGTATATATATTGTTCGCCATCCGCATTTTCTGAAATAATACTTTGTGGAATTAGTAAGGCGTTTTCGTTTGTATAATCGTTAATTTTAAGTCGCGCAGTTAAATTAGGCTTGATATTTTTTTCGGTATTAGGTACGCTAACTTCTACTTTAAACGTTCGGTTGGCTGGATTTATAAAATCGCCAGCTTGACGAATTTTGGTATCAATAGTTTTACCTAAAATTGGAAATTCAACTGTTACATTTTTCCCTTTGGTAACATTGCCAATGTAGCTTTCTGGTATATCCGTTTCAATATACATATCCTCTAGATTTACAATTCGCATGAGTTGGCTTTGTCCAGCCATAACAACACTTCCTTGTTCAGTAATGACATCGTCTATGGTTCCAGAAAATGGTGCTCTAACATTTGTTTTGGCAATTTGTTGGTTCAATTGATTTACGGCTTCTGCTTGCGATTCATAAGACGATTTGGCTTGTAAGTATTGAATTTCACTTCCAATATTCTGATCCCATAAACGTTTTTGGCGTTCAAACGTCGTTTTAGCTAAATTGGATTGAATTTCTAATTGTGCTAACTGCTGACTTAATCCGCCATCATCAATTTTAGCCAGTAATTGTCCTTTTTTTACGGCCTCACCTTCCTTAACATAAACCTTGGTTAAAATACCATTGAATTCTGGAGTAATCACCAATAAATTTTTGGTAGTAACGTTACCTTGTATTTCTAATTGGTGATTAAAAACTTCCTGTTTCGCTTTAAACGTGGTGATTAAAGGCACCTTTTTAATGGTGTCCAGTTTGGCAATTTTTTCATTAAGTAAACCCATCTGGTCATTTAATTCTTGCTGCTTGGCATCAATTTCGCTGCGTCTTTCTTTTAATTCAGATAAATTGTTTGATTCTAAAACAGCATCAAGCGATTTCTCTTTTTCATTACCACAAGACGAAATGATTACGGCGAGTATAATAAGTATTTTTATATTTTTCATGATTCTAAAATGATTGATTGACTTAATAGTTTACGGTGTTGAGTATGGTTTCTAATTCTGATTTTCTGGTAATAACATTAAACATGGACTGTAAATATTCCTGTTGTGCTGTGTATAATTGTGTTTGTGCTTGTCTTAAATCGAAACTAGAAGCAATACCTTCAAAGAATTTAGTTTGATTTTTTTGTTCGATGCGTTCTGCTAAATTTAAATTTTGACGTTTATTTTCATATTCTTCAATAGCAAATTGATAATCGCTCTTAGCTGCCGAAATTTGAAATTTTAATTGTTGTTCCGTTTCCGTTAGCTCTTCTTTAGCAATTTCTAGATCTATTTGAGCGCGTTGTGTTTTTGCACTTCGCATGCCTGAACTAAAAATGGGTATGTTCATACTGACGCCAAAGAGTGAAGAACCATACCATTCTTGATTATTATTTACAAAACCGAAAGTTTCACCAAAGCCACTATATCCACCATTTATAAAACCACTTAAAGTTGGTAAAAATGTACTTTTTTCTAATTTTAGCAGCAATTCTTTAGATTGTTCTTGGTTTTTAGCAATTTGATAATCGATACTATTTTCCACATTATCATCCGCTTCCAAAATCTCTAATGAAATATTTTGAAGTGTCAATATTTCTAAATTATCGGTTAATGAAATGGTTTTATTTAAATCAATTCCCAACGTAATATTGAATAATTGGTAGGCAATATTTTTTGAGCGCTCTACATTATTCAAATAGTTTTCTAAACCGGTTAATGTTATTTGAAGTTGCTCAACACTTTCTTCTTCGGCTAAACCGTTTTCATAAATTTTAGTTGTTTCGTTGAGGTTCTTTTGAAGCACATCAATATTTTTGTTAACGATGTCTAAATTTTCTTCAGCTAAAAGTACATTGCCATAAGCATTGATTACAGCGTTTCTAACTTCTAAATCGGTTTTAATTTTTGCGTTTTGGGTAATTTCTAGAAACACTTTAGCGGATTGCAAGCCTACTAAATAAGAACCATCAAATAATAATTGATTTAAAGTTGCAGTAGCATTTAAACTTTGTTTTGGGCTAAATGTAACAGGAACAAATGTGCCTGGAGTGCCACCTGCAATTTCAGCTGGTAATAAAGATACTTGCTGTTTTATCCAATTTGTGTAATCTACTACACCATTAATTTGTGGTAAACCAGTAGCAGTCGTTTCCCATTTTTGCTTTTCAGCAGCTTCAATATCTCTGACGGCATTTTTTGCGTTTCGATTATTTATTAAAGCATAATCAATGGCTTCTTGTAAGGTGAATTGTTGAATGTTTTCTTGCGAAAACAAACTATATGTTGCTAAAAATACTAATAAAATTAACTTGTTTTTCATTCGTTAATTAATTGATTTGTTTTTAATAATTTAATTAATACATTTAAACCTTGAGGTGTGCATATACCTCTTAAGTGATATTCTAAATAATTTTCCATGAGCATGTTCATAGAAAAATTGTTAAGTGGAAATAAATCTTGATCCTTTAATGATATCATGCTATTGAAATATATTCTTGAAATAAAATCAATATTAATATCAGATCGGAATAGGTTGTTTTTAACGCCTTTTTCCAGATTTTCTTTAACACAATCCTGCATCACGTCAAATTGTTTCGTTTTTAAGGTGGCAGCTATTTTAGGATAATATTTTTGAAGCTGATACTGTGGTGATGATTTTTCATCTTTCAAATGCTGCATAACAAAACTCTTAATGTCGTACAGCTCTTCAATAGGGTTTTTGTCTAAAGCACAAATACAATCAATACCATGTCTAATTACTTCAAATAGTTGCATGGTTGTAGCTTCAACTAGCTTGGTTTTATTATCAAAATGCTGATAAATGGTTTTCTTTGAAACACCAATTTCGTTAGCAATATCGTCCATAGTTACGCTCTTAAACCCATAGGTTATGAACATATCTGCTGCGCTTTTTAGTATTTTATCTTTCATAATAGCTGCAAATGTACCAAAGGAAACTTTAAAAACCTAAAAAGTTTCCGAAGTATTAACCTTTTTTTAATATTGAGAAAGGTTGTTGTAATTATTAATTGAATTGCCTTATTTTTGCGGCATGCAAAACACACCTTTTTATCAGCAAGCCTTTGTAGAATACCTAAATGAATTTGTTCAGGTTAAGGAACCGAAGTCATTATACGATCCTATTAACTATATTTTGCAACTAGGAGGCAAGCGTTTACGTCCTGTTTTAACTTTAATGGCCGCTGAAATTTTTGAGTGTGATTACACCAAAGCGTTAAATGCTGCTTTAAGTATTGAGGTTTTTCATAATTTTTCATTAGTGCATGATGATATTATGGACGATGCACCTTTGCGCAGAGGTCAGGAAACTGTTCATGAAAAATGGGATGTGAATACCGGAATTTTATCGGGTGATGCCATGTTAATTATGGCGTATCAATTGTTTGAGAATTATGAACCAACAACTTTTCAAGCATTAGCAAGGTTATTTAGTAAAACCGCTTTACAGGTTTGTGAAGGGCAGCAATACGATGTGGATTTTGAAAGTCGAGACGATGTTTCGATTTCTGAATATTTAAAAATGATTGAATATAAAACAGCCGTTTTAGTTGGTGCTGCTATGGAAATGGGAGCAATTGTTGCCAATGCTTCAGAGGAAGATAAAACCAATATCTATGAATTTGGAAAAAATTTAGGTATTGCATTTCAATTACAAGATGATTATTTAGATGCCTTTGGCAATCCTGAAACTTTTGGAAAACAAGTTGGTGGTGATATCATTGAAAACAAAAAAACCTATTTGTATTTAAAGGCTTTAGAATTTTCAAGTGATGATGATAAACAGCAATTAGTACATTTATATAGTTTAAAACCATCAGACCAAACCCATAAAATTGAAACCATAAAAGATATTTTTGTTACCTCTGGTTCTAAATTAGCAACTAAACAGGTAATTGAAGAGTATACCAATAAAGCATTTGTGGTTTTGGAGAAACTACAAATTTCTGAAGATAAAAAAAACATTACTTAAAAACGTTTGGTGAACAATTAATGAATAGAAATGTGTAATGCAATTACCAACTACTTTTTCGGATTTAATTGATGAAGCCAATCAGTTGAAACTCTATAAAAAACTAATCCTTCAACTGAACAAAGATTTAGCTTTAGCCAATGTAGACTTGGAATTTGATGTGGATGTTTTACCAACCAGTTTAAAATTTATGCTTCATGAAACGGTTTATAAATTAATTCAAGAAAGATTTATGGACTATTTAAATCTACTCTATATAATTGATGTGTCCGAAATTAAAGTCCGCGAATTAGATGGTTCCGATACGATTATCATGGCAGAGCAAGTGGCTTTTTTAGTATTACAACGTGAGTGGCAGAAAGTGTGGTTTAAGAATAAGTATTGATCAATGTTTTGCCTAAAAATAAACTCTAAAAAATGGCATCCAAGACGTGCCATAGATACTCTTATCTCTATCATAAAGTACATCATATCTTATACCAATAGCTGTGGAAACGCGTCCAGTGCTAATTGTGTAACCAGCACCTACAAATAGTGCAGGATACCAATAGTTTTCATCTGGAATTAAGAGTCTGTTTTCCCATTTTCGGCTGACATTTAATTCCTCAAATTCAGCGGAAAGTTGCAATTGGGGAATAGGATTAAAAAGCCCTATAACGCTACCGCCTAAAATAGTAGATTTATAAAAATCTTTTCTACTGGCATACGTACCATTCAGTGAAACACCCATCCCAAATTGTGGATTAAATCGATAAATAGCACTTGGCGCTAAGGTGCCACTAAAATAATCACCAGAAAAACTTAAACCAACAGTTCCTCCAAAACGCACGTGACTCCAAAAATCATTGGTTGTATTTTGCGCGGAAACACTAGTTATAATTAGCAAGAATAAACCTATTAATATACTATTTGATTTTGCAAATATTGAATCCTCTTTCATTTTCAAAATTTTAGTTAATTACATGTTATAAATGTAAGAAAACCATATCTAATTTTACTAAAAGTTGTACTTTTGTGTAAATTTAGTCTGAACGATTCAGTTTTAATTCATTTATGGATAAATATTCTTTTTTAAACGCAGCGCACACAGCATATTTTGCTGATTTATACGACCAATACTTACAAAACCCAGATTCCGTTGAACCAAGTTGGAGAGCCTTTTTTCAAGGTTACGATTTTGGAAGTGAAAACAGTGGTTTGTCAGATAGTAATGTGGAAACATTTGAATCTTGCGAACATGTTTCTGAAAATGTAACAAAAGAGTTCCAAGTCGTACAATTAATAGATGGCTACCGTACCAGAGGTCATTTGTTCACTAAAACGAATCCTGTTCGTGATAGAAGAACATACAGTCCAACGTTAGCAATTGAAAATTTTGGCCTATCTGAATCTGATTTGGATACTACTTTCAGTGCAGGAAATACATTAGGTTTAGGTTCGCAGACATTACGTGATATTATCGCGCATTTAGAAAAAATATATTGTCACTCTATAGGTGTAGAGTATATGTACATCAGAAAACCTGAAGAAATTAAATGGATTCAGGAAAAACTGAATATTAATGATAATCAGCCTAATTTCTCATCAGATGAGAAAAAACATATTCTTAAAAAGCTAAATGAAGCGGTTTCATTTGAAACCTTTTTACACACCAAATATGTAGGTCAAAAACGTTTTTCTTTGGAAGGTGGTGAATCATTAATTCCTGCTTTAGATGCTTTAATTGAAAAAGCGTCAGAATATGATGTTAAGGAATTTGTTATGGGGATGGCTCATCGTGGTCGTTTAAGTACGTTGACAAATATTTTTGGAAAATCGGCAAAAGATATTTTTAGCGAATTTGATGGTAAAGATTACGAACAAGAAGTTTTTGATGGTGACGTGAAATACCATTTAGGCTGGACTAGTGATCGTGTAACTGAAAATGGCAAAAAATAAATTTAAATATAGCGCCAAATCCATCGCATTTAGAGACCGTAGGTGCCGTCGTAGAAGGAATTGTACGCGCTAAACAGGATGATAAATATCCTGATAATCCATCACAAGTATTACCTATAGTTGTTCATGGTGATGCAGCTATTGCAGCTCAAGGCGTCGTTTATGAAATTGTTCAGATGGCGCAATTAGATGGTTATAAAACCAATGGAACCATTCATATAGTGGTCAATAATCAAATAGGATTTACAACCAATTATTTAGATGCACGTTCAAGTACCTATTGTACAGATATTGCAAAAGTAACGCTTTCGCCCGTATTGCATGTAAATGCTGATGATGCTGAAGCCGTCGTTCATGCTATGTTATTCGCGTTACATTTTAGAATGAAGTTTAAACGCGATGTATTTATTGATTTATTAGGTTATAGAAAATACGGACATAACGAAGGTGATGAGCCGCGTTTTACACAACCAAAATTATATAAAGCGATTTCGAAACATCAAAACCCAAGAGATATTTATGCCGAAAAACTCATATCTGAAGGGATTATTGATGATGCATATGTTCAAAAATTAGAAGAAGATTACAAAAATAAGCTAGAAGAAAATTTAGAAGATTCTAGAAAAGAAGATAAAACTGAAATCACACCATTCATGCAAAATGAATGGGAAAATTACGTTTCAGTTGAAGAGGATAAAATGATGAAACCGGTTGATACAACCTGTAGTAAATCGGATTTAGAAAAAGTAACAAAGGTTATTTCAAACCTTCCAAAGAATAAAAAATTCATTCGTAAAATTGAACGTTTAATCGAATCCAGACAAAACATGTTTGATGAAGATAAACTGGATTGGGCAATGGGTGAACATTTAGCATACGGAACCTTATTACTAGACGGAAACGATGTTCGAATTTCCGGTCAAGATGTCGAGCGTGGTACGTTTTCACACAGACATGCAGTTGTAAAAGTAGAAGATAGTGAAGAGGAAATTATTCTTCACAATCAATTAAGTGATGATCAAGGTAAATTCTTCATTTATAACTCATTATTATCTGAATATGGTGTGGTAGGTTTTGATTATGGTTATGCCATGGCGAGTCCAAAAACATTAACGATTTGGGAAGCACAATTTGGTGACTTTAGTAATGGTGCGCAAATTATGTTGGATCAGTATATTTCAGCAGCCGAAGATAAATGGAAGTTACAAAACGGATTGGTCATGTTATTACCACATGGTTATGAAGGGCAAGGAGCTGAACATTCATCGGCACGTATGGAGCGTTATTTACAATTATGTGCCAAGGATAATATGTTTGTTGCTGACTGTACAACGCCTGCCAATATGTTTCATATTTTACGCAGACAAGTAAAAGCCAATTACCGCAAACCGTTAATTATATTTACACCTAAAAGTTTATTACGAAACCCGAAAGTAGTTTCAACCGTTGACGAATTTGCGAACGGTGGATTCCAAGAGTTAATTGATGATTCTGAAATCAAAACAGCTGATGTTAAATCACTAGTGTTTGTAACGGGTAAATTCTATTATGATTTACAAGAAGAACGCGAAAATTTAAATCGTAAAGATGTTGCATTGGTGCGAATTGAACAATTATTCCCTTTGCCTACAGACGCAATTAGAGCTGTAATTAAAAAGTATAAAAATGCCGAAGAAATTGTTTGGGCTCAAGAAGAACCAAGAAACATGGGAGCTTACAGCCATATGCTTATGCATTTAGATGAAGTGAAAACATTTAGAGCGGCATCACGAAGACCGTATGGAGCGCCAGCAGCTGGTAGTTCGGTACGTTCTAAAAAACGTCATAAAGAAGTTATAGACTTCGTATTTGACAAAACAAAAAACAATCAACATTAACAACATATTAAAAACTAAAACAGTATCACGATGATTTTAGAAATGAAAGTTCCTTCGCCAGGAGAATCTATTACAGAAGTAGAAATTGCAACATGGTTAGTTGCTGATGGTGATTACGTAGAAAAAAGACCAAGCTATTGCAGAAGTGGATAGTGACAAAGCAACTTTGGAACTTCCAGCAGAAGCTAGTGGAACCATAACCCTAAAAGCTGAAGAAGGTGACGCTGTTGCCGTTGGAGCTGTGGTTTGCTTAATTGATACAGATGCTGAAAAGCCAGGAGGATCAGAAGAGGGTGCGCCAGAATCCTATAAAGGTGGTGGCGATGAAGGTGGCGCTACAAAAGAAGAAACCAAAGAATTAGTTAAAGATTTGGATTCAGATAAGAAGAAATCTAATCATGATAAAGCTCCAAATCCTGCTAAAAAATCATATGCGTCTGGTCTTGCAAGTCCTGCAGCTAAAAAGATTTTGGCAGAAAAAGATATGGACGCATCACAAATTTCAGGAACTGGAAAAGATGGTCGCGTAACTAAAGAGGATGCTGTAAATGCAGTACCTTCTATGGGTACACCAACAGGAGGAAATCGTTCAAGTACCAATACAAAAATGTCTATGTTAAGGCGTAAGGTTGCAGAACGTTTGGTGGAAGTCAAGAATACAACTGCCATGCTTACTACGTTTAACGAAGTAGATATGTCACCTATATTTACATTGCGTAATGAATACAAAGAAACCTTTAAAAACAAACATGGTGTTAGTTTAGGGTTTATGTCCTTCTTTACTTTAGCAGTGGTTCGTGCATTAAAAATGTATCCAGCCGTAAATTCTATGATTGATGGAAAAGAAATGATGACTTTCGATTTTGTAGATGTTTCCATCGCTGTTTCAGGACCAAAAGGTTTAATGGTTCCGGTTATTCGAAATGCCGAAAACTTAAGTTTTAGAGGTGTTGAAAATGAGGTAAAACGTTTGGCGATGCGTGCTAGAGATGGACAAATTACTGTTGATGAAATGACAGGCGGAACATTTACCATAACAAATGGTGGTGTTTTTGGAAGTATGCTTTCAACACCTATCATCAATCCACCTCAAAGTGGTATTTTAGGAATGCACAATATAGTGGAACGTCCAGTTGCTATTGATGGTCATGTGGAAATCAGACCTATTATGTATGTGGCTTTATCGTACGATCATAGAATTATTGATGGTAAAGAATCAGTAGGTTTTTTGGTTGCTGTTAAAGAAGCTTTAGAAAACCCAACAGAACTATTAATGGATAATGACATTAAGAGGGCTTTAGAACTTTAGGAAGTACGAAACTATTTTGAAATAAAAAAGCGCGACTTCTAATAGAAGTCGCGCTTTTTGTTTCTGATTTCTCGAACTAATTCCTAAAAGAAACAGACCACAATATTCAAAGAAACAACAATAACAACGATTAGAATAATTCCGTAAACGAAAAACTTGTTTGTGTTTGAATCCTGCATTATTTCAAGGTTTTTAGGTAGATTTGACGTTTCCATTTTATTTGTTTTAAAGTAGAATGTCCTTATAAAGAGGCAATTCCACATCAGTATTTAATAGCAGTATAAAGGTATGGCTCATAATTGATATATGAAATACGTAGTTCTACGTATTTTTTGAATTGTAGCTTTGAAAAAAAAAAGGCTTTTAATCTTAA
>NZ_JNGS01000017.1:0-17986 GCF_001039595.1 Bizionia psychrotolerans | reverse complement strand
AAAAGAAATACCAGTTAGTTGAAAAACTAGGCGTTCATTTTGAGAATTCAGAACAGATGGCTCCAGTTGCTGCGCGTATTTTTGCTTTCATTATTTTAACTGGAAAAGCTGGCGTTACTTTTGACGATTTGGTGTATAACTTATGTGCTAGTAAAAGCACTATTTCCTCGCATCTGAACCATTTACAAGACATTCATAAAATTTCCTATTTCACAAAAATGGGTGATCGAAAAAAATATTTTGTTATTAATCCAGATTTATTAATTCAAAGTATTGATGGTATGATTAGTCAATGGCAATCTGAAAAAGAGCTTCACGAAGAAATGACAGATTATAAACTAGGAATTAATAATTTGGAGAATACAACTTCCGAGTTAAAATTCGATTTAACCTATCACAATAATTATATAAGATTTTTAAATTCAGCTATGGCATCCATGACGGAATTAAAATCCAACTTAGCATCAATAAAAACTCAAACGCCAACTTAAAATGAAAAAAAGCATATTCAATATCGGTATTCAGTGTGCATTACTTTTTGTACTATTTAGCTGTGAAAAGAAGGAAACACAACAAAAAGCACCACCATTAATGCCATATCCAGTAGTTCAAGTTGCTAAGCAAACTGTGACCACTCATGAAAATTTCCCAGCTAGTATAGAAGGCGAAGTGAATAGTGAAGTGCGACCAAAAATTTCAGGTTATATTAAAGAAGTATTGGTAACAGAAGGTCAAGCGGTAAAGCAAGGTCAATTATTATTCAGGCTAGAAACACAATCATTAAGTCAGGATGCACAAGCAGCTAAAGCAAATGTGAACGCAGCTCAAGTTGAGGTTAATAAATTAAAACCACTAGTAGAAAAAAACATTATCAGTAGTGTACAACTAGAAACGGCTAATGCCAAATTATTGCAAGCGCAAAGTGCCTATAACAGTATAGGAGCCAATATTGATTATGCCAATGTAAAAAGTCCTGTGGATGGTGTTGTGGGTTCAATCAACTTTAGAAAAGGTGCTTTGGTCAGTGCTCAAGACCCTATGCCATTAACAAATGTATCATCTATTGATGATGTGTTTGCTTATTTCTCAATGAATGAAAAAGCGTTTATTTCGTTTATGAGTGAAGCAAAAGGCGAAACATCTGAAGAGAAATTAAAACAATTTCCAGAAGTGAAATTACAATTAGCAAATGGTGAATTGTATGATAAAATGGGTAAAATTGAAACCATTGCAGGAGACATTAATGTTCAAACAGGAACGATAACATTTCGTGCCAAATTTGATAATAAATCAGGCGTACTTCGAAATGGCAGTAGCGGAACGGTTTTAATTCCTAAAACATATACAGATGTAATGGTAATTCCATCTGAATCTACTTTTGAAAGACAAGGTAAAAGCTTTATCTATAAAGTATTTAATGATTCGTTGACCGAAAAACCTATTACGGTTTTAAAATCTTCTGGTCGTTTATTTATTATTAAAGATGGTATAGAAGAGGGTGAAACTATTTTAGCAAAAGGACTTAATAAAGTGAGTTCAGGGAGTAAAATAAAACCTATCATGAAGCCATTAGATAGTATTATTAACTCGTTTGAGACGGTATTTAAATAAGCCTAATTATGTTAAAGAAATTCATTGAAAGACCCGTTTTATCAACGGTTATCTCTATTATAATCGTTATTCTAGGTGTTTTAGGGTTATTGCAATTGCCAGTTACTCAATATCCTGATATTGCACCACCAACGGTTCAAGTTACTGCATCTTATCCTGGAGCAAATGCTGAAACTATTTTGGAGAGTGTTATTGTTCCTATTGAAGAACAAATTAATGGTGTGGAAGGGATGACTTATATCACATCTACAGCTAGTAACTCAGGAACTGCGACCATTCAGGTGTTTTTTGAACAAGGTTACGATGCAGATATTGCTGCCGTAAACGTGCAAAATCGTGTTTCTCGCGCCAATGCTTTATTACCTTCGGAAGTAACAAGAGCTGGTGTTATTACTCAAAAACAACAAAACTCAGCTTTGCTTTATGCAGCCGTTTACTCAACCAATCCAGAGTATGATGATACTTTTATTCAGAATTATTTGAATATCAACATCAAACCAGAATTACAGCGTATTAATGGCGTTGGTGCTGTAAATGTATTTGGTGGTAAAGATTATTCAATGCGTATATGGTTAGATCCAGATAAAATGGCAGCGTATAAATTAGAACCTCGTGATGTAACGCAAGCTATTAACGAGCAAAGTTTGGAGGCAGCTGCAGGATCTTTTGGTCAAAATACAGGTGAATCTTTTGAGTATGTTATTAAATATAAAGGACGTTATAAAGTTGCTACCGATTATGAAAACATTGTTGTAAAAGCACTTGGTAATGGTGAATATTTGCGTGTTAAAGATGTGGCTAAAGTTGAACTTGATGCCTTTTCATATTCATCCGTATCCAGAACCAAAGGAAAACCGGCTATAAACTTTGGAGTCTTCCAAACTCCAGGTTCCAATGCGCAAGAAATTATTGAAAATATTTATGCTAAAATGGATAATCTAAAAAAGGATTTTCCTGAAGGGATTGATTACCTAGTAAACTATGATACCAATAAATTTCTTACCGCATCTATTGAAAAAGTATTGCATACCTTATTGGAAGCCTTTTTACTAGTGTTTTTGGTTGTGTTTATTTTCTTACAAGATTTTAAATCTACATTAATTCCAGCTATTGCTGTTCCCGTTTCTATTATTGGGACATTCTTCTTTTTAAATGTATTGGGTTACTCTATTAACTTACTAACATTATTTGCGCTTATTTTGGCTATAGGTATTGTGGTGGATGATGCTATTGTTGTCGTTGAAGCCGTTCATGCTAAATTAGAAGAAGGCTATGATGATGCCAAAAAAGCATCCATTTCAGCTATGAGTGAAATTAGCGGAGCCATCGTTTCTATAACATTGGTTATGATAGCCGTTTTTGTTCCAATTACCTTTATTCAAGGACCATCAGGTGTGTTTTACGAGCAATTTGGTGTTACCTTAATGATTGCTATATTTATTTCGGCATTAAACGCCTTAACTTTAACGCCTGCTTTATGTGCTATTTTCTTAAAACCGCATAAAGAGCATGAGCATAAAAAGACATCTCTTCTACAGCGTTTTTATGATGCATTTAATAGTGGGTTTAACGCAACAACTAGAAAATATACACAATCATTAGGTTTTTTATTAAAACACAAATGGATTACGTTTTTAATTTTAGGCTTGGGTATTTTTGCTATTATTTCAGCGAATAAAGTTATACCTACAGGCTTTGTACCAGCCGAAGATCGTGGTGTTATTTTTATGAATGCTGTATTGCCTCCAGGTTCATCATCAGATCGTTCTTATCAAGTGAACGAAAATATGTATGAAATTATAAAGGGTATTGAAGGTATTCAAGCTGCGTCATTTATTAGTGGTCAGAACTTCTTTTCTGGTCAAGGTAGTTCCAATGCCATGGGCTTTATTATTTTGGAACCTTGGGATGAACGTGAAACTGAAGCCGAATCTGTTGATGCCATTATCGGTCAATTATTTCAGAAATCCGCTTTAATTCCAGATGCAAATATTCTGTTTTTCACACCACCTAGTGTGCCAGGTTTTGGTAGTGCAGATGGTTTTGAAATGCGTTTATTAGATAGAAATGCAAGACCGCTTACCGAACTTGATGCTACTGCAACCGATTTTGTTCGATTACTAAATCAGCAACCAGATATAGCCTTTGCCTCCAACTCTTTTAGCACCAATTTTCCACAATTGGAATTGAGTATAAATGTGGAACGCGCTAAAGAAGCTGGTATTTCTACAAGTGCTATTTTATCAGCCTTACAAGGTTATATTGGCGGTAATTATGTGGCGGACTTTAGTCGTTTTGGTAAACAATTCCGTGTATTTATTCAGGCCCTACCAGAGGATCGAGTGGATGAAGCTAGTCTAAATAGTATGATGGTTAAAACACCAAGTGGACACATGACGCCTATTTCACAATACGTTTCTTTTAAACGGGTTTATGGACCACAAACGGTTAATCGTTTTAACTTATTTAATGCGGTAACTGTAAATGGTTCCGCAACACCAGGATTTAGTTCCGGTGATGCGATTAATACCATTAACGAATTGGCAGAAGCTAATTTGCCAGAAGGGTATCAAGTAGCTTATTCAGGAATTACACGAGAGGAAATTGCTTCAGCAGGACAATCTACCATCATTTTTATGATTAGTATTCTGTTTGTGTACTTCTTATTATCAGCACAATACGAAAGTTATTTATTACCATTAGCTATTATTTTATCCTTGCCAATTGGTGTAGCTGGTGCGTATTTTACAACCTGGTTAACCGGTTTGGAAAATAATATTTATTTCCAAATTGCCTTAATTATGTTAATCGGATTACTCGCTAAAAACGCCATTTTAATTGTAGAGTTTGCCGTTCAGAGACGTCAACATGGGCTCTCGCTTGTAGATGCAGCAATTGATGGTGCCAAGGTACGTTTACGTCCAATTTTAATGACATCATTCGCCTTTATATTAGGACTTTTACCATTAGTTTTAGCTACAGGTGTTGGAGCAGCAGGTAATAACTCCATTGGAACAGGAGCCGTTGGTGGTTTATTAATTGGAACCATAATAGGTGTCTTTGTCATTCCAGTATTGTTTATTATTTTTCAATGGTTACAAGAAAAAGTAACGGGTGTTCCAGAAGCCGTAAATCAACAAAATCAAGCCTAGCAGATTATGAAAGTATTTTTAAATAAACAAGTGTTTTTAAGAGGAAGTGTTCTGGTATTTGTGTTGATTACCATGCAAAGTTGTTTGGTTGCAAAAGATTATGAACGTCCAGATTTAGAAGTTGAAACTGAAAATTTATTCCGTACCGATGAATTGCCAACTGATAGTTTATCCATGGCAGATGTGTCTTGGAAAGACGTTTTTACCGATCCGTATTTAACGCAATATATTGAAGAAGGCTTACAGAATAACATTGATATTCGCGTTGCAATTCAGCAAATTATTGCAGGTGAAGCTTATCTAAAACAAGGTAAAGCAGGCTTTCTGCCAACATTAAGTGCAGGTGCTTCAGTAACACATCAAGAACTAGCAAAAAATAGCCAATTTGGTTCGTTTTTTAATGGTGCTATAGATCAGTATGAAGCGGTAGCTAGTTTATCTTGGGAAGCTGATATTTGGGGGAAAATTCGTAGTAATAAACGTGCGTTTCAAGCAGGCTATTTAAAAAGTATTGCGGCTCATCAAGCGGTAAAAACGCGACTTATTGAAACTATTGCAACTACTTATTACACATTGGTAGCTTTAGATGCCCAATTAGCAATTGCCGAAGAAACGACAGAAACTCGACGAAAAAGTGTAGAAACTATAGAAGCTTTAAAAGAAGCTGGACAAGTAACACAAGTAGCAGTAGATCAAAATGTGGCGCAGTATAACAATGTGCGTGCGCTTCAAATTGATATTCAACGGGAGATTTTTAAAACTGAAAATACTTTAAGTATTTTATTAGGCAAGCAGCCGCAAAATTATGAGCGCAATACATTAGATGCGCAAAACATTACAACCGAAATGAAACTGGGAGTGCCTTATGTTTTATTGCGTAACAGACCAGATGTTATTGCTGCCGAAAATGATTTTATGCAGGCTTTTGAAATGACCAATGTTGCCAAAGCTAACTTTTATCCTTCCTTGACCTTAAGTGCTTCAGGTGGTTTTCAAAGTTTGGAATTTCAAAATTGGTTTAATACCAATTCACTTTTTGCCAATATTGTAGGTGGATTAACCCAACCTATTTTTAATCAGCGAAAAATTAGAACCCAATACGAAGTTTCGCAAGCACAACAAGAGCAAGCCTTTTTAAACTTCAAGCAAACCTTATTAGTAGCTGGTCAAGAAGTATCAAACGCTATGTATGCCTACCAAGCAGAAGTTGATAAATTTGAATTTCGTGAAAATGAAGTCGAAGCCTTACGTCGTGCAGAATCTAATTCGGAAACCTTGTTGGATAATGGATATGCTAATTATTTAGATTTATTAACCGCTAGACAAAGTGTGTTAACAGCTGAATTGAATAGTATTGACAACAAATTAGAGCAATTATTAGCAGTTGTGAGTTTTTATAAAGCACTAGGTGGTGGTTGGAAATAAAACTTATTTGAAATGAAAAAAGATATTGAAATTCCAAAAGCTGAAGGCGTTTATATAGCGGTTGTAAACGAGTATAACGATATTTACAAAACTCAAGATTGGAACGCCTATATTATTAATGATAAGGGCATCCAATTAGAAATGGTTATTATTGTTACCTCTGGCTACACTAAAGAGAAAATGACTTCTATTTTCCGAAAAAAGCTAGACACACTTCCAGCAAAAAGTTATGCAAAAATAGAACTCATGCAAGAAGACTTATTTGCTTTAAACAACCAGTTTAAAGTCACTTTTTTTGAAGGCAATACCATGTATGACAAAACCTTCCTATTCCGAAAAAACACGATTAATTTAAAGGCTTTGCAGGCTGTTCCGCTTATGGACGTTAAAGGGGTTTTGGTTCGCTAAATTCCTGCGGACGCAGGAATCTCCTCGCAAACAAGGCATATTCTTAAATACAGATCAAAACACAGCAGGAATTCTCAATATTCAAAATAACTAATCTATTCAACAAATTTTCTATCTCATTACCTAACCAAAAATTACGTAGAACTACGTATGGGTATAACTGGTTTAAATTTGTAGATTTGGTGTTGAGATAATGGATATATGCACACCATTATCTATATACATAAGTTGTGCATAATTAAAACAAACTATGAGAATAATAATTATAGCCCTAATATTAATTTCAAATATTGGGTTTTCACAAAATAATCTGAATGAATTAAAATTTGACACAAAGTATTTTAACGCAGTTGATAAATGGGTTGCCTTTCCAAAAAAAGATACAGACTCCACTTATTCTTATGGATTTATTTATTTGGACAATCAAGCAGGTTTCACCTTTAATTACGAGACTAAATTTCAAATAAAAGAGCAAGAATTAATAAACATCAAACAAGATTCGACTGTCGGATTTATGAAATATCGACTTGAGCCAAATACAAGTTTGGTTTCTGTTTTGACCGAAAATCAAGTTTCTGCGTTGAATTTACCTAAAGAACCTGAATGGCTATCTATTTATAAAGCAGGTTCCGAACAAGTAGATTATTTAAAACAAGAAGGTTATCACTTTAACCACGCTGGCGCTTCTGAATTAGCTCTAAAACCTTTGTTAAAGGCTTATGAAATCGAACCACATTTTGACGGACTTGAATTTGAATTAGCATTTGCTTACAATCATTTGGGACAATTCGAAAATGCAATTCCTATTTTGGAAAAAGCAATTGAGAATAACCCTAAAAATTATTACTTTTTCAGAGAGTTGGGCTATTCTTATTTAGGTTTAAATAAGGTGGAAAATGCCGAAAAAACATATCGAAAAGGAATTCAAAAGTCAGACAACGACTTTGAAAAAAGTGAAATGTCAGTTAATATGGCTCAAGCTTATTTCAAACTCAAAAATAAAAAGAAATTTGATGAATGGGCTGAATTGACGAGAAAGTACTCAACAAAAGACAAAAGATACTTGCAGTACATCGAACAATTTGAACAGAACTGGAATATAAAATAACTATGTACAACAACGTGGTTAATTCATTGCTAGTTATAGATTACTTACGAAAATCCTATCGGATTTTTTATTTGGTTTATATTTGTTAAGTTATGTGGTTAAACTCTTAACAAACCATATAAAAACACGCTTCCACCAATACACAAAAAACTAATCCTACGAATGAAAAACGCTCTGATTTTAATAATAATTTTAAGCTTCATATCGTGCAGTAAGACAACACCTTCTGGATTTTGGCTGAATTATGAAAAAAAATTGATTACAGCAAAACAAAATGACCAAGGTCCTTTTGGCGGAAGATTGTCCGTGAATTGGGTTGCGGATAAAGATTCTGAATTTGACATTAAAATAATAACTGAATTTGCCGATAAAAATGATTGGAAACTAATTGACAGTACTACATATTCAAAAACGGAATTGATTGATATGACTGATTTTGGAAAACCTACAACCAAACTTCCTATCAAAATTTTTACGCCTAAATCAAAAAAGTCCCGACTTGATATCGGAATCTTTTCCTCGCTGGATTGAAACGGATTTTAAGCTTTACCGATTTAAAACTGACTGGTTGATTTTTGAATCTGGAACTGATGACTCTACCAATGAAAACGGATTTTTATTATTAAGTTCCGACAATAAACAAATGACTGTTCATCATTTATGGGGAGAATAAACAGAAAAAGTATTTAACCACTCAACAAACCATATATAACTGTGTTCCCACTATTGTAAAAAATGAATAAACTCCCAATCTTTTTTTTAATTGCATGGTTGTCTTTGTCAACCCAAATTCATGCGCAAACAACCCGTTATATTTCAACCAAATGCTACATTGGTTATTTTTCGTATGACAAAAAATATGAACTAAAAAGGGTGGATTGCGCAAAGCCTAAAGCAATAATAACCAACCCTATAGAAAGGAATGACATAGAAAAGCAACAGGCTATAATTAAAATGAAAGCATATCAGGAAAAACTAAAAAACCTGGGTTATCATGTGGACATCACGGGAAGAATTGATGACAAAACGGCAAAGGCTCATAATAGATATTTGAGCAAACAGCAAAGATTAGAAAAGCGGAAACAAAGGGCTGATAAGAAGACAACAGAATCATAATACTGAATCGCGCAATAACAAACTAATTATTTAGTTTAAACTAAAAAATTAGTTATATTTGAATTCACTCTAAATTATGAGCTATGAAATTCATCAGTTTGGTATGCTGTTTTTTTTTTAACAGTCGCCATGTTTTCGCAAGGAGATTCACAGTATAAAATTCCCACCACACAGCAATTGGATTCCATACAAGAATTGGCAAATTCCAACAACATAGAATGGACTATAACTCAAAAAGAATGAAAAACGTATTTCTAATTTTAGTACTTGCCATTAGTAGTTTCGTATGTGCTCAAAACACCGACTATTTTAGGCAATTACGGTATAACCACGTTTCGCCATATATTGACATCGTTGGTATTCATCCTTTAGATAGTCTTACAGCTAGTACAACCTCTCATTATATTTTCAAGTCGGATAAATATAATAGGTTGGTGGAAATAATCAACCATCATTATCATACGGAAAAAGTGCATCCTTTAGCGTCATTAGGTGTTTATAAAGTAGTTTTCAACTATGAGGACGGCAAAGAAATCAGAACATTTTACGATCCAAATAGTAAAAGAATAGCAAACGACAGAAATGTTTATAAAGAAGTCTATTTACTAGACAAGAAAGGGTTGAGGTACCAACTAAATTTTTATGATTTGGAGGATAATCCTATGGAATCTAATTGGAAAATCACCGAATATCAATGGGAGAAATCGAAAAGATTTATTGTTGAAAAACGGTATAATTTAAATAAAGATTTAGTGCCTGTTTCGCCTTATTTTAAATTCGGCATTACGGGAATTCTATTGGATAAAAAAGGTGCTCCAAAAGGGCATTATAACTTAAATTCAACTTTAGCCATTACCGAAAATGAAGATGGATTGGCATCCTATCAAGATACTTTTGACGACAAAGGAAACCATATAAAATACACCTATCACAATAAAGATAACAACCTTGTTATGAATCAATGGAATTTTGCCGCTGGTGAAAAAAAATATGATGTGTTAGGCAACTTTATCGAACTTGAATTATTAGACGAAACCGGAAATACGATAGTGATTCGCAACATTCCTTCCAATGTTTCCATTAAAATAAGTCCGATAGCTACAAGGCAAGATTCGTTAGATATTAAAGAACGTTCAATAGGTTATTTAGAAGCGCTTCAGCAATTAAAACCAGATCTTATGGATACAGTTTTAAATGATAGCTTAAATAAAATTACTATTGATTACGATAGAAATAGCCAGAAACAATACGGACGTGCTACCAGTAAAAAACAAATGATTGCATTTGCAAATAGTTGGAATAAATCGGGAACCAAATTTCCCTTGCATCCTAAACAAGACATCACGATTTTAGATATTTATAACCGCATTGCAAACGTAAAAATAGTTTCCGATAATTGGGTGGAATATTTACAACTCATCAAATTAGAAGGTAAATGGGAAATAATGAATATTATTTGGCAATACAGAGATGTGGGCTTTTATAGGGATTAGCGTAATTATTGCGTAAATTGGTTGCTGAAATTCATATAAACATTTAAACAATTTCAGGAAATGGCACAACAGGAATTAGCAGATTTAACGAACGCGCAATTACTAGAAGAGAAAAAGAAAATACAATATAACAAAGTCGTCAATGCAGCGCTTATTGGTTTATGTATAGGAATTGCGGTTTATAGTGCTGTAAAAAATGGATTTGGATTTTTTACGTTGTTCCCTTTACTTTTGACTTACCCTTTTATTAAAAATGGAAAAAAAATCATGGCTTTAGAGAACGAATTAAAATCTCGTAACCTATCTTAATAGTTCTTCTTTCTTTTGTGTTATCTTTTAGCATTACTAGACCTAGCAAAACAAAAATCTTAATAAATAGCTCGATTTTGGTATTATACCAATTTTTGGTATATTTGAAGTAAAGCCAATCACCATGAACAAAAACACATCTATATCACTCGGAAATTATTTTGATCAATTTGTTCAAAACAGCATACGTGAAGGTCGATTTAAAAATGTAAGCGAAGTAATACGAGCTGGCTTAAGACTTTTGGAGGAAGAAGAAAGTAAAGTAATAGCTTTGAAAAGTGCCATTCAGGAAGGAATGGATAGCGGAATTGCACATGATTTTGATCCAAAGAAACATCTTGAAGCTCTAAAAGCAAAGAAACATTCAAATGGCTGAATTTAAACTGACCAATAAAGCGGTTGAGGATTTATCCAGAATTTGGGAGTATACCTATGAGGTTTGGTCTGAAAAGCAAGCAGACACCTATTACGAATCTCTTATTTCCAATTGTAAAGACCTTGCAGAAAATCCAGATTTAGGGAAAAACTATGAGGGAATTACGGGAAATTTACTGGGATTGAGAACAAAACGTCACATAATTTTTTATAGAACTCTTGACACTAATTATATAGAAATTACTAGAATTTTACACGAGCGAATGGATTTGAAAGAACGAATTATCGAATAAGTGAAACAGCCAAAATTCGTTCTTCCAGTCATTATTATTTCGCAGTTCTTCTGCACCTCATTATGGTTTGCTGGAAATGGTGTTATTAATGATTTGGTTTTAAACTTCCAACTTCAAGCCAATGCTTTAGGCCATATAGCATCTGCGGTTCAATTCGGATTTATTATAGGAACCCTTATTTTCGCAATTTTGACTATTGCAGATCGGTTTTCGCCATCTAAAGTGTTTTTTGTTAGTGCAGTACTCGCTGCACTATTTAATTTGGGAATTATATGGCAAGGGAATAATTTAGCAACTTTACTAACACTCCGTTTTTTTACAGGATTTTTTCTAGCTGGCATTTATCCAATCGGTATGAAAATAGCATCCGATTATTATAACCAAGGACTTGGTAAATCGCTCGGCTTTTTAGTTGGTGCTTTGGTTTTAGGAACTGCCTTTCCTCATTTATTAAAACATCTTATTGGAACACTGCCTTGGAAATCTGTCTTGTTAGCAACATCCACATGCGCTCTTTTTGGCGGATTACTTTTAGTTGTTTTGGTGCCTGATGGACCAAATAGAAAACCCAATAAACAATCTAACTTTTCGGCTTGTTTTAAGGTGTTTAAAAACAATGAATTTCGTTCTGTAGCTTTTGGTTATTTCGGTCATATGTGGGAATTGTATGCCTTTTGGGTGTTTGTTCCTATTATGCTAAAAACCTATAGTTTGTTGCATTCAGAAGTACAATTCAATATTCCGTTGTTATCTTTTGTTATTATTGGTGTGGGCGGTTTGGCTTGTGTACTTGGTGGTTATTTGGCACAAACTGTCGGAACCAAGAAAACAGCTTTTATAGCTTTATGGTTATCAGGTATTTGTTGTTTACTCTCACCTTTTATTTTTGTTTCAACAAGCGCTAGTCTGTTTGTCGGTTTTCTTATTTTTTGGGGAATGGTTGTTATTGCCGATTCACCCTTGTTTTCAACATTAGTGGCTCAAAATGCACCAAATGATATAAAAGGAACGGCTTTGACCATTGTAAATTGTATTGGGTTCTCCATAACCATTATCAGTATTCAATTAATTACTTATTTGATACAATTAACAGATTCACATGCTGTTTTTACCATTTTGGCTCTGGGTCCCATTTTAGGATTGATCGCTTTGAAGTGGAAAACAAAAGTTTCGTCAGCAGTTTAAGAAATTAATTTATTAAATTAGTTTAACGCCATAAACAAATTCAAGATTCCCAATGAAAAAAGCTACGCTACTATTTGTTTTACTTATAACTATCAGTTCCTTCTCTCAAAAGAAAAAGTTATGGGCAAAATCGTTTATTAACAAAGAAGCTCCAGAATTTGTTGTTGAAGAATGGCTAACTGACATTCCGAATATGGAAGGGAAATTTGTTTTAATTGATTTTTGGGCAACGTGGTGTGGACCTTGCAAAAAAGCCATTCCAGAAATGAATAAATTTCATGAGGAGTTTAAAGATGATTTGGTCGTTATTGGTCTGAGTGATGAATCCAAAGCAAAAGTATTAAAACAAGTTAATCCTAAAATGGACTATTATTCTGCTATAGATACCCAAAAACGACTGAACACTAGTTATAAGGTTCAAGGTATTCCACATTGTGTGATAATAAATCCAAAAGGCATCGTGGTTTGGGAAGGTTGGCCAGGATTGAAAGGTCATGAATTGACATCTGAAGTGATTAAAGAATTAATAGATAAAGGCTAGAAACATATGCACGGTAGTTTATCACAATTTAAAGCAGCTCAAGAACGTAAAAAATCACGTGATTCTAAACGACGAAAAACTTTTGAAAATGGCAATCAAGCGTTTACTGGTTCAGACGACAAAGCGGAATATGATTTCCCAGAATTATCGGAATCTGAAATGGAGATTTTAAAATCAGATATTCGTAATAAACTTCAAGCGGATAAAAGAAAGGAAAGAATTATAGTTTTTTGTATCGTTGTGGTTGTTGCTTTCGTGATTGTTTATTTTGCTTAAACCAACAACATAATGTTTTAAAGATATCACATGGTTTTATTAACTCATAACGTCACTATTATTTTAAGAAGTAGCTAAAATTAAAAGCACACGAAATAGCATTTGATATGATTAAAGATTTAATTGGAAATAAATAATTTCAATCTGATTGTTTTCTTGCGGTTGTATTTTTTGACAAAAATTAGGTCTACTTTTACTATCTTAGTTTCAAAGGGGTAAAACCTTGACATGTACGTCATCGCCTATTTTTTGCATTTTTTTAAACTCATATTTAACAGCAATTAAGAACAGATGGAAATACTTGAAAATATAAGTCAATGGCTGGATGCACATCCTGTTTCATCCAATGTTATTAAATATCTTATTTGGGCTGTATTTATACTTTTAGCTATTGCATTTTTAAGACGTTTTTTTAAGACGTAAAATGCCAGATATTTCTATTCGTTATAAATCTCAAAAGGCGGTTGAAATTTTAGGTTACATACTACTTATTGTGGTAACGATCTCCTTTTTTACAGGTAGTATTAAAGATTTTGCATTAGCTATTGGGTTATTAACTGCAGGTATTACTATAACCTTACAGGAATTAATTTTAAGTATTGCAGGATCGTTCTATATCTTTTTTGTGGGTGTTTATAAACCTGGTGATCGCATACAAATTAACAATATAAAAGGTGATGTTATAGACATTGATAGTGTTTATACTACCATGATGGAAATTGGCGAGTGGGTATCTAGTGATAACTATAGCGGTAGAATTGTAAAATTAAGTAATGCGTTTGTTTTTAAAGGGCCTGTTTACAATTACTCTAAAGATTTTCCATTTGTTTGGGATGAATTTAATTTGCCTATCCGATATGGTTCCGATGTGGAATTAGCCAAAACAATAATTGTTCAAATTGCATCGGAAACCTTATCTGAATATGTTTCAGAATCTAAGGCGAAATGGAGTGAAGTTGTTAATAAATACTACATTGAAAATGCGCAAGTAGATCCTACTTTGGCAATTACTATGACGGATAATTGGATTCAATTCAACTTAAGATATATTGTAGATTACAAAAAACGAAGATATACCAAGCACATTTTGAATGAGCGTATTGGTCAAGAAATTCAAAAAACAGATGGACAAGTGAAATTAGCATCCGCAACTTTTGAAATTGTAAAAATTCCTCATATTAACTTGAAAAGTGAATAAAAAGACACCGACATTTAAAGTGTTATTTTTTTTAAAAAATCTACTTTCTTAATCTAACACATTATTTAGAGTTTAACCGTATCTTTGCACCTTTCAATGGTATATTCCACAGTATAGTTTTTCTATGAAATTACATGTCCAAATTACCAAAAGCGCATAAATTTCTTGACCTTTCAGATTATGGAAGGCCAATTGCCAAAGTTATTGCAAACGCACTACAAAACACAAATTTCACACCTATTCACGTAACAATCTGGTTCATTATATCTGGCTTAATTGGCATTTATTGCATTCTTCAAGGATATTATTGGCTGGCAGCTTTTTTCCTAATTTTTAAGTCGATTTTAGATGCAGCTGATGGCGAATTAGCTCGTGTAAAACAAAAACCATCTTACACAGGTAGGTATTTAGATTCCGTAGCCGACATAATACTCAATAGTTTAATTTTTGCGGCTATTTGGTTTGTTAGTGGTACAAATATCTGGATTTGTTTGTTAGCTTTTTTAGGACTGCAACTTCAAGGCACACTGTATAATTATTACTACGTTATTTTAAGAAATAAATTTGATGGAGATACTACCAGTCGCGTGTTTGAAAACGAAACACCAATAGCATTACATGGTGAAAAACAACAACATGTGGATATTCTTTTCGGTATGTATAAAATGCTTTATGGCGCTTTTGATAAAACTATTTATGCTTTAGATCCGCATGCTGAAAACGGCAAACCATTCCCGAAATTTTTAATGACCAGTATTTCAACCTTTGGTTTAGGCTTTCAATTACTCATAATTGCGATAATGCTAGTATTGGGCTTAAAAGCTTTTATTCTGCCCTTCTTTTTGGGCTATACGCTGATGATTTTTGTTTTTATCGGAATTAGGAAACTGTTTTATTAATTTATGAGATATAAAACATGGCGAAAACAGTTCTCCTCCTTTGAAGGAATTAGAGGAGCCTTTTTTAATCTAATTTATCCGTCAATTTCTCAAACACTTTTTTAGCATCTTTACCTTCATATAAAACAGCATAAACCGCGTCAATAATTGGTGTTCTTGTTTTATTCTTATTCTTTTCGTTTAGTAAATGTGCACTTTTAGTAGCATAATAACCTTCAGCAACCATGTTCATTTCCATTTGAGCCGATTTTACCGTGTAACCCTTCCCAATCATATTACCAAACATGCGGTTTCTAGAAAACACGGAGTAACCGGTCACTAATAAATCGCCTAAATAAGCCGAGTTATTAATGTTCCGTTTCATCTTATGCATTTTTTTAATAAAACGCTTCATTTCTCGAATGGCATTACTCATCAAAACACTCTGAAAATTATCACCATAACCCAAACCATGAGCAATTCCGGCAGCAATGGCGTAAATATTTTTCAGCATAACGGCATATTCGGTACCAATAACATCATCGCTAATTTTGGTTTTTATATAATCGCTTGCTAAATCTTTTGCTATTATTTTAGCCTTTTCGGCATCTGCACAGGAAATGGTAAGGTATGATAAACGTTCTAAAGCCACTTCTTCAGCATGACAAGGTCCTGCTATAACCGCTATGTTTTCAAAGGGAATTTTATAAACATCATGAAAATGCTCACCAACCAACAAACCAGATTCTGGAATGATACCTTTTACGGCAGAAACAATGGTTTTCTTTGAAACATCAGTTGTTAATTTTTCCAACTCGCTAAACATAAAAGCGGAGGGAATAGCAAAAATTAATACATCAGCATAATCTGCCATCTCGTTAATATCATTACTCAATTTCAAATGTTCCACTTTAAACTCAACCGAACTTAAATAACTTGGGTTATGGTATTCTTTAAGTAAATGCTCTTTGGTATAAACACTGCGCATGTACCAACCCACTTCTTCTAAATTTTCAGAAAGCATTTTTACAATAGCAGTGGCCCAACTTCCAGATCCGAAAACAGCGTATTTTAAAGGTTTACTCATTAAAAATAGTTTTTTTTTTAATTTCCGTGTAAACGGAAAACTTCATTAATTGTATTTCAAAAATACATAAAATTTTACGCTTTATCGATAATCCATGATAGGGCTTTTTTCATTTTTGGCACGTGTTTTGAATTCTTAATAATAATAAATTTAAAATGATGGACACATGAAAACAATAAAACTACTTTTCGCCTTTGCAATTTCAGCAACACTTTTTACGTCGTGCTACACGGAAGAAATAATTGTAGATAATTATAATCCAGGTCCAGAACCTTCTGTTTCTTTAAATCAGTTATTGAATAGTTATGAACTTTGGTATGTAGATATTAACCAAACTATTGGTTACAACGAAACGCCTTTTTTACAAATAGCATTTACTGTTTCGTTCAGAAATGGCAATATGTTTGCTAATAATAATTTGGTTGGTTTTGGTGACCAAGGAAACGGTTATGGCATTCAAACAGGAACCTATGATGCTTATAATGATATACTAGATGTGTATCACGTAATTGATGGGTACCAAACTTTTGATGTATATCAAATAGATAATAACACCATAGAGTTGTACAATCCGAATAACGATACCTCGTATTTTTTAAACGGATATCAACGTAGCAATTTTGATTATGACTTCGTGTTTTATGATAATATTCATTATTTCTTACAGGAATATGAGGCTTGGGAAAAAACATATACCAGTCCAACAGGTGCTCCAAATGAATTTGATTATGAAAACTATTTACAGTTTCTAGCTGGTGGAAATGACTCTGAATTTAGAAGTTCGCAAGACTTAAATGTGAATAATCCTAATAACATTTTTTGGGATTACACAGGTCTTTATGGTGTTGGAAACATTTCTGGAAACCGCTATTTAAAAACCTTGACTTTAGATTATGATTATTTTGCAAATGAGTTTTTTGAACTACGTGTGTTAAATGATGCGACTATAGAATTGTATCAACCAACATCTGGAACAGTTTATGAGTTTACAGGAAACGGTTACATTCAATTTATGAAGAATTCGGAAGGTAAACAATCGGATCAACTTAAAAAGCGAAAGTTTAAAGCGGAAAAAAAGGATAATCCACGTGAACCGATTCGAGAAAACGTATAAGTAATTTGAGGAGTCTAAAATTTTGAGGGAACTGCCTAATGAGAAATCATATGGTGGTTCTTTTTTATGTTAAAAAACTCAAAATAATCGCAAAAAGCAGTCAATTATTTTGTAAATTATGACTTCAAGAAATCAACTAATAATTATAAAAAACAATAAAAACTATGGGATTATTTTCATTTATTAAAAATGCAGGCGCTAAAGTATTCGGTATTGGAAAAACAGATGCAGAAGAAGCAGCCGAAGCAAAAGCAGATGCAGCAGCAGCCAAATTAAAACGTGAAGCAGCAGCAGCGAGTAAATTAAAAGAAACAGTTTCCGACTTGAAACTGGAGGCTCAAAACTTACAAATTAAAATTGATGGTGATACAGCAACCATTCACGGAATGGCTTACGATCAAGCCACACGCGAAAAAA